>NZ_BAAAVI010000021.1:0-132628 GCF_039534445.1 Streptosporangium fragile
CATCGCGGCGCTGTTCCTCACCACCGAGGCCGTCATCGCCGAGAAGCCCGAGAAGAACGCTGCTCCGGCCGGCGGCATGCCGGGCGGCGGCGACATGGACTTCTGAGTCCGGATACCTTCCGCTGAAGAGGCGACCCCGAAGTGCCGGGGTCGCCTCTTTCGCTTCTCGCCCCCGCACGGGAGCCGCGGGCGTACGGCCTAGCGCAGCTGCTCGGGAAGCTCGCGGGCGTGCAGGACGGTCAGCGAGGTGACCGCGCGGGTCAGGACCACGTAGAGGCGTGCCAGGCCGCGTGGCTCCGCCTCGACGATGTCGGCCGGTTCCACCACGATCACGTGGTCGTACTCCAGACCCTTGGCCAGGGCGGCCGGGACGACCAGGAGGCGGTGGTCCTCGACCGTGTCGGCGCTCAGCACCCGGTGGTCCAGGTCGGACAGGGCCGCCGAGGCGTCGGTCACCCAGGCGTCGGGCACGATCACGCCGATCGAGCCCTCACGGGCGAGCACCTCCCGCGCGGTCCGGGCCAGGGCCGCGGCGGGGTCGGACGCCCGCCGTACCGACAGGGAGTCCGCGCCGGGTCGCAGCGACCGGGGCGCGGCCAGGCCGGGCGCGACGGAGGGCAGCAGCCGGGCCGCGTAGTCGAGGATCTCGCGGGGCACGCGGAAGCCGAGGGTGAGCTCGGTGACGGCACCGTCCTCGAAGCCCAGGTGGGCCAGGACCTCCGGCCAGGACCGGGCCGACCAGGGCGTGGTGCCCTGGGCCAGGTCGCCCAGGACGGTGGCCGACCCGGTGCGGCAGCGCCGCCCGAGGGCCCGCAACTGCATCGCCGACAGGTCCTGGGCCTCGTCCACGACCAGGTGGCCGAGCGTGGCGGTCCGCTCGATCAGGTCGCCGATCTCGTCCATCAGCGCGCCGTCGGCCGCCGACCACTTCGCCGAGCGGAAGGACTTGGGCGGCTTGGCCCACAGCAGCAGGGCCTGCTCCTCGGCGGTGAGGTCGTCCTTCGCCGCGGCGGCGAGGAACTCCGGGTCGCTGAAGAGCCGGTGGAGCACCTGCTGGGGGGTCAGCTTGGGCCAGACCTGGTCGACGAGCTGCTTGACCGGCCTGGACCTGGCCACCGCGTCCTGCACCCGGTCGTCGGGCGACTCGCCCCGCTGCTCCATGCGGACGAGCACCATGTGCGCGAGGCGCTGGGCGAGCGCCGCGCGGCCGGGGCCGTAGCGGGTGGTGCCGCGCAGTGAGGCGACGATCTCACGGACCTCGTGGTCGGCCACCCGGTAGCGGTTGACCCCCTTGGTGAACAGCAACCCCTCGGTGGGTTTGACGACGTGCGCCCAGAGGGCGCGCCGCAGGACCGGGACGAGCCTCGCGTCGCCCTTGAGCGCGCTGACCGCGGGGTCCTCCGGGGCCGAGTGCTCGCCCAGGAGCCCGGTGACCGTCGTCTGGTCCACCTTGACCTCACCCAGCGCGGGGAGCACCGAGGAGATATAGGACAGGAACGCCTGGTTCGGCCCGACGATCATCACGCCGGAGCGGGCGAGCCGCTCGCGGTGGGTGAACAGCAGGTAGGCCGCCCGGTGCAGGCCGACGGCGGTCTTCCCGGTGCCGGGCGCCCCCTGGACGCACACGGTCCGGGTGAGCTCGGAGCGGACGATCTCGTCCTGGTCGGGCTGGATGGTGGCCACGATGTCGCGCATGGGACCGGTGCGCGGGCGCTCGATCTCCTCGGTGAGGATCCGGCTCTGCCCGGGGACGTGGCCCTCCCGGTCGAGGTGCTCGTCCTCGTAGGCGGTCAGGTCGCCGCCGTGGTAGCCGAACCTGCGGCGCAGCGAGACGCCCATCGGGTCGGACGGGCTGGCCTGGTAGAAGGCCCGCGAGACCGGGGCCCGCCAGTCGATCACCAGGGGGCGGCCGCGCTCGTCGTGGACGTGCCTGCGCCCGACGTGGATCGTGGTCGGCAGGTCGTCGTCGCCCGTACGGTCAAGGCGGCCGAAGAACAGCGGGGTGCCCGAGTGGTCGGCCAGCGCCGCCACCCGCTGGTCCAGCAGCGCCTGGAGGATCTGCTGGGAGACCCAGTCTCCGGCGGCGTCGGACGAGAGCGACCGGGCGTGCTCCCGCATCGCGCGCAACGCGGCCCGGGAGGCGGCCAGGTGCGCGCGCTCGGCGGCGAGGGTTCCGGCGGGGTCGTCGGTTATGTCGGGAGCCAATTGATGTGCGGGCACGCGGAAGCGCCTCCCTTTCGATAAACGGAGGTGGTGGTCACCTGGCAGCGAATCGACCAGCTTAGCGGCGTGCTTCACACGTCTCAAAAGGATTAACGCCGGACTGGCGCGAGCCGGCGCCGGGTATCCCAATGACCGTGCGGATCTCCCCGGTCATACCGACGGTCGCCAGCCTCCTGCTGGCCGCGCTCTGGGGGCTGTCCGTCTTCGCGGGGTGGGGGATGGAGGCGTTCTGCTCCGACGGCGGCTGCGCGGCCCGCCTGGATCGCGTGGCCGCGCTGTCGGCCCTGTTCGCGGTCGTCGCGGCCTGCTGCACGGCGGGCGCCTGGTTGCTTCCCGGGGTCCGCGGCGACGAGGAGCGCTGCACCGTCCTGCTGGTCGCCGCGGTGACCGCCTGGCTGCTCGCGGAAGGTGTTCTGTTTGTCGGCGGCGTGATCGCCGGGCATTCATCCTGATCGTTGAGTAATCATCCTGACACCCTGCGTCATTCCACACCGAAATGGCAAAAAAGCAGGGCAAAGCTGGTGACTCCGCCGGATCATGGGGGTATGTCGCCAGTGGCCGGCGAGGCCAAGCGAGGGGGTGGTTTCTTTGTCGAAAGCCTGCGGTATTTCGTGGACCTGACACAATTTGACGACGTGTTCGCCATGTGAGGCCTATTCCCCGGCGAGCACGTCGTCCGCGTCAATGATCTGGTACGCGTACCCCTGCTCGGCCAGGAACCGCTGCCGGTGGGCGGCGAAGTCCTGGTCGACCGTGTCGCGGCTGACCACCGAGTAGAAACGGGCCCCGCCCCCGTCCGCCTTGGGCCGCAGCACCCGGCCGAGCCGCTGAGCCTCCTCCTGGCGTGACCCGAAGGTGCCCGACACCTGGATCGCCACCGCCGCCTCGGGCAGGTCGATGGAGAAGTTGGCGACCTTCGAGACGACCAGGACCTGGATCTCGCGGTCGCGGAACGCCTGGAAGAGCCGCTCCCGCTCCTTGACCTTGGTCTCACCCTTGATCACCGGTGCGTTCAGATGCTCGCCCAGCTCGTCGAGCTGGTCGATGTACTGCCCGATGACCAGCACCTGCTCGTCCAGGTGGCGGCGGATCAGAGCCTCGGCCACCCGGGTCTTCGACGGCGTGGTCGCGCAGAAGCGGTAGCGCTCCTCGGATTCGGCCATCGCGTAGGCCAGCCGCTCCTCGTCGGTCAGCGTCACCCGCACCTCGACGCAGTCGGCCGGGGCGATCCAGCCCTGGTTCTCCATCTCCTTCCAGGGCGCGTCGTAGCGCTTGGGGCCGATCAGGGAGAACACGTCGCCCTCCCGGCCGTCCTCACGCACGAGCGTCGCGGTCAGCCCCACCCGCCGCCGGGCCTGAAGGTCGGCGGTCATCCGGAAGATCGGCGCGGGCAGCAGGTGCACCTCGTCGTAGACGATCAACCCCCAGTCGCGGGCGTCGAACAGCTCCAGGTGCCTGTAGACGCCCTGCCTGCGGGTCGTCATCACCTGGTAGGTGGCGATGGTGACGGGCCGGATCTCCTTCTTGGTGCCCGTGTACTCGCCGATCTCGTTCTCGGTCAGCGAGGTGCGCCGCAGCAGCTCCTGCTTCCACTGGTGGGCCGAGACCGTGTTGGTCACCAGGATCAGCGTCGTCGCGGTCGCCTTCGCCATCGCCGCCGCGCCCACGATCGTCTTGCCGGCGCCGCAGGGCAGCACGACCACGCCGGAGCCGCCGTGCCAGAACGCCTCGGCCGCCTCCCGCTGGTAGGGGCGGAGCTGCCAGCCCTCTTCGGCGAGGGTGATCGGGTGGTGCTCACCGTCGACGTACCCGGCCAGGTCCTCGGCGGGCCAGCCCAGCTTGAGCAGCTGCTGCTTGATGTTCCCGCGCTCACTCGGGTGCACCGCCACGCCGTCGTCGCCCAGGCGCTCGCCCAGCATCGGCTGGACCTTCTTCGAACGCAGGACCTCCTCCAGCACGGCCCGGTCGGTGCTGGTCAGGACGAGCCCGTGGACGGGATGCTTCTCCAGCCTGAGCCTGCCGTAGCGGGCCATGGTCTCGGCGACGTCGACCAGCAGGGCGTGCGGCACGGGGTAGCGGCTGTAGCCGATCAGCGCGTCGACGACCTGCTCGGCGTCGTGCCCGGCGGCCCGCGCGTTCCACAGCGCCAGCGGGGTGATCCGGTACGTGTGCACGTGCTCGGGCGCCCGCTCCAGCTCGGCGAACGGGGCGATCGCCTTACGGCACTCCCCGGCCCGCTCGTGGTCGACTTCGAGCAGCAGGGTCTTGTCGGATTGGACGATCAGCGGTCCGTCGGTCAAGACTTCTCCCTCGGTTACGGTGGGTGAGCACATGGTCGCACTCGCACGGGACGTCTCGGGTCGCCCCACGCCCCGGCCCATGGTGCAACGCGGACGATCTCCCCGGCAGTCCCGGCGGACGCCGGACGTCCGGGGCTAGTCGAAGGCGCCGTTGATACCGGCGATGATGAAGGCCACGATGCCGAGGACGATCAGCGCCACGTTGGCGCCGATGCTGATCCAGGTCCACTTCAGCAGGTTCCTGGCGGTCCTGACGTCGGTGTCGACCTTGCCCAGCGCGATGCCCGAGAGGATGGCCCCGGTGATGCCGCCCAGGCTCACATAGCAGCTCATCGCCATGACGATGCTGACGACCAGGGCGACGACGGCGTGCGTTCTGACGCCTTCGTTGCCGGGCTGGGGCGGCGGGGCGTAACCCTGCCCGTACGGCTGCGCGCCGTAGCCCTGCCCGTATGACTGCGCGCCGTAGCCCTGCGCGTAGGGCTGGCCGTACACCCCGGGCTCGCCGTATCCCCGGCCGTAGCCGGCCGGGTAGCCGCCGGTCTGGTTGTGCTCGGACGGGTGGCTCTGCGGCTGTTCGTAGTAGGGCTGCCGGTCGTACCCGGAGGGCTGGCCGGGGCCCGTGCCGTACGGGCTCTTCCAGTCGTCCGGGTTCGTGCTGGGACCTTCGGAGTGACCGCTGCTCACTGGATCGTCTCGCTTCTGTGGAGCTCGAACATCAACAGATATCACGATATGGGCCGCCGGCTCTGTGCCGTGGACGAACGGACCGGGCCGCATCGCGCCGCCCGGCGGCCCGGACGAGGCCGGAGAAGGGCCTCTCGCACCCCGGCGGGCGACGTGGTTCCGCCGGGGTGACGGCCGGACTCACGGCGGGTCGATCCCGGATTCGAGACTACCCCGGCATCTGGCGTCCCGGCGTTCCCGCCTCCGGGAACCCGGGGGCCGGGGGCGTGGGACCGCACGGCCCGCGGCGCCTCAGGCGATGTCCGCGATGCCGGTGATGCGGTGCAGGGCGAAGCGGTGCACCGCCGCCCGCGTCTCGTCGTAGGCGGTGAGGTAGCCGCCCTCCATCCGGGCGGGCTCGAGGATCCGGCTGGTGGCGTTGCCCTGCGAGTCGAGGTAGCCGATCCAGACCTGGGACCCCTGCCGGATCGCCTCCCGCAGGGCGACGATCGTCTCGGCGGCGGGGGAGCGGGGCACCTGCCCGGCCGGGGCGGCCACGGGGACGCGGCGGGCCTGGTGGGCGGCGTCGCCCGCGCGGACGGCGCGGATCGCGGCCGCCACCACGTCGGCCTCCGGGCCGGTGGACGCGGCGGGCGCGCGGAGCTGGGGAGGGCCCTCGGTCCGCCGGACGTCGAGCTGGGTGAGGATCAGGTCTCCGTCCAGGGACTCCGCCACCGGGGCGTAGCCCATCCCGCGCAGCGCGTCGACCAGGGTCGGCCGGGAGGTCTTGGAGGCGATCACCGTCGGGGCGAGCCGCCGCAGGCGCAGCGGGACCGCCCGCTTGTCGGCCATCACCTCGTCCAGCAGCGAGGGGTCGTCGCACCGCACGTACGCGCTCGCCGAACCGACGCGCATCCGGCCGTGGCGCCGGGCCACGTCGGTGACCAGGTAGGCGAGCGGCTGCGGGACGGGTGTCGTCGAGTGACGCTCCAGCATGGCCAGCATCTCGTCGGCACCCTGCCCGGCGTCCAGCGCCCGCCGGATCGACCGCTCGTCGAAGCGGTAGACCGTCGCGCCGCCGGTCGACTCCACGTCGGCGGCCAGCGCCAGCCACCGCCGCAGCTCGCTGGTCAGCGGCCCGGGGGCGACAGCGGTCAGGTCGGCCTGGAGGAGGACGTGGTCGAGCGGCTCGGGCAGCAGCGGGGCGAGGATGCCCACGGCCGAGGCGCCGCCGCCCCCGCCGGGAAGCAGGGCGCGGCCGTGGGCGGAGAGCGCCCCCAGGCCGGTGAACCCGAGCTGCTCGGCCTCGCGCAGCGTGAACTCCACCAGCTGGTCACGGTGGCCGCCCCGGCGGCGCGGCTGCTCCCAGGCGAGACGCTCGCGCACCGCGGCGGGGACGGGGGCGAGGCCGGGCTCCGCGGCGAGCACGCCCAGCGTGGCGCCGCGGACCTCCGGGGCGGCCGGGCGCCGCAGGTCGGGGTGGAGGGCGTTGAGCAGCCGGTCGCGGTCGTCGCGCTCGCCGATGACCCCCGGCGCCCGGTCCATCGTGAGCCAGGTCGAGGCCAGGATCACCCAGCGGTCTTCGGTGGCCTTGACACGCCAGCCGTCGTAGACGGGGGTGGGCAGCCAGTCGCCGTCGACCGCGCCGCTCGCCGCCAGCAGCCCGGTCGCGTACGCCACCTCGATGACCAGCCCCGCCACCCACTCGGGCAGGTCGAGCAGGGCCGCGGCCCGCTTCAGGTCGCGCACGGCCAGGCCGCCGCTGCGCAGCACGCCGGGCGGGTCGACGCTCCAGCGCTCGCACAGCTCCTCCACGGCGCGGACGAACGCGAACGCCTGCCCGGCGGCCGTGCGATCGGTGAGCCCCTGGTCGCGTGTCACGCCCTCCATCGCCGGGGGGACCGGGGAGAGGTCACGGTGGATCCGCCCGTCGCGCAGAAACAGGCCGACCTCGCGGGGGAGCACCACGGTCTCCTCGCCCGTGGCCGCCAGCAGGGCGCGGGCGAGGAGCTGCTCGATCGGCGACTGCGCGGTGGCGGCCCGCACCTCGCGGCGCGCGTTGGGCACCCGCCCGCTCGCCGGCCCCCAGGCCAGTTCGTTGAGCGCCGCCCGCGCCTGCGGCGAGACCTCCCGGACCAGCCGTCCGATGATTTCCGGGTCGCCGAGCAGCTCCGCGAGGGCCTCCCTGCTCTCACCGCCCTCGCCGCCCGCGTCATGGACCAGCTCGGCCAGCCGCTCCGCGGGATGGTGCCGGAAGGCCTCCACGGCCGGCGGACCGAGCCCCGCGGGGCCGTCCAGGACCTCGCGCACGCCCGGGGCCGGCACCAGGGCGCCCTCGGGCCCGTAGACCAGGGCCAGGGTGCGCAGCCGCTCGACCGTCTCCTTCAGCCTGGCCCGGAACGCCGCATCCGGCGTCCCCGGCAGCGCGCGGGCCAGCTGGGCGCGGAGCGACCGGTAGGGGACCGGGCTCGGGAGCACGACCAGCGTCTCCATGACCGCGAGCGCGAAGCGGTCGAGCCGGTCGAGCGCCCGGCCGATCGCCGACGGGCTGCTCGCCCGCCCGGCCAGCCCCTCGACGTGCGCCGGGACCGGGGTGATGAGCTCGGGGCGTACGGCGACGAGGGCCCGCAACTGGTCGTCGCTCCGGCCGCGCAGCCACTCGGTGAACTCCGTGCTCATTTCGTCAATGGTAGGAGGCCTGACCGACATCATGCGGCGAGGGGAGACCCGGTGATCACGTGATCGATCGCGAATGCGGGAATGGGTCACAGGCAAGGCGATGCCGAGAGAGGATGGCAAGCGTGATCGAGCGTGCCGACCAGCTCGTCCTGGATTACGTCAGCAAGGCGGCCGACGCCGCCCACGGCGTGCTGCACCCGAGGCAGCGCATCGACTTCGTCGCGAGACTGCGCGAGCGCATCGACGCCGAGCGCGCCGGGCTGGAAGACCCGGCCGCCGTGGCGAAGGTCCTGGCGAGGTTCGGCGACCCCGCCGCGCTGGTGGGGCGTGAGCTGCGCCGCCTCACCGTCGAGGCGGTCCCGCGGCCCCGGGGGGAAACGCCGGCCGGGGCACTCGACGACAGCCGCCCGGCCGTGTCCGCCCCACTGCTCGCCGCCCCGGTCCCCGACGGCCCCGAGCCCGCGCCACCCCGTGATCCCCGCGCGGGCGAGCCCGACGCCCCGGCCTCCCACCGGCCCGTGCGGGGCCACCCCTACGCCTCCCCGGGTGACCGGCGGGCGGGGGAGGCGGTGCCTTCCGCGCGGCCGGAGGAGCCGCCGGTCGGCCCCGGTGGGGGAGGGCCGGGCGGTGCCTCCGGGAGCGCGGAAGACGGCGGAGAGGGAGATCCGCCGACCGAGGAGCTGCCCCCCGTCCAGGACGACGCGGTGCCGTACGGCACGGTGTCGTACGGCACGGAGGAGGCGGCCGGCGCGCGGGCGGCCGGAGGAGAGACGGTCCGCGGGGAGACGGCAGCGGAGGAGACGACCGTGGGCGCGGCCGGGACAGCCGAGACGGGCGGAGATCCGGGGGCAGGGAAGGACCTGGGGTCAGGGAAGGACCCGGGGGCCGGGGAAGAGCCGGGGGCCGGGGAAGAGCCGGGGGAGCCTGCGGGAAGGCCGCGGAGCGGCGAGCCCCGGCGGGCGACGCCGCCCGGGGTGGCCCACGGCAGGCGGGAGGCCGAGGCGCTGCTGGCGAGGAAGCAGGCCAGGCAGTCCCGGTGGCGGATCGGCCGGCCGCGCAGTCGGTCGGCGAGGTCACGGGAGGACGCCGTCCCCGGCAAGGACGACGCCCGATCGGTCCTGCGGGGGCACCCCCGCGAGACCGCCGGGATGGCCTTGCTCGCCCTGGCCGGGCTGCTCATCCCCTTCCCCTTCGCGCCGATCGCGATCTTCCAGATTCCGGTGCTGGTCTGGGCCGTCGCGGCGCTGGTGGTGACGTTCTGCGAGACCTGGCCCATCTCCGACAAGGTGATCGCGGTGGCCGCCCCGATCCTCAGCTACACCGTCGGCGGCGCCGTGGTCGCCGTCGTCCGCTCCCGCGACGATTTCAGCCTGGTCATCGACCAGTTTTTCGCGTTCAGCGGGCTGATGTTCGTCCTGGGGACGGCGTGGGGCGTCTTCTGGCTGGCCTACCGCCTGTTCAACCCGCCCGTCCGGACGGACAGGCGCCGGCGGTGACCCGGCCTCCCCGCCCGGGTCCTCCACCCCCTGCCCGCTGCCCGGCTTGGCCAGGGCATCCGGCCTCGCCCGGCTTCCCGGCCTGGTCCACGTGTCGGGCCCGGGCGGGACGGCTCACCGTGGGCCCCGCCCGTCCTCAGGCGATCGTCTGGACGGCGGGGCTGGGCAGCAGGCCGAGTGCCAGGCGCACCCAGGCGGCGATGAAGCGGTCGCGCTCCGCACGCCCGGGGGCCTCGCCCACGGTCTCCTCGAACAGCCGGTAGTGCACCACCGAGCCACCGAGCACGGCGCCGATCGCCGGCCAGTCGACGTCGGCCTCGGTGTACTCCGGCTGGGCCCGGAACCACGTGGTGATCGCGTCGAACACGGGCTGCAGCAGACCCTCGCGCACGATCGTCACCAGCTCGGGAAACTGGCTCAGGTCGCGGAAGAAGACGCGCGTCAGCTCGCTCTCCTCGCGGACCTTGGCCAGCCCGGCCTTGCACAGGTGGACCAGCCGCTCCTCGATGTCGGCCGAGGTGTCGGCGGTGGTCGCCTCGGCCAGGGTCTCGGCGATCTGCACCCGGGTCCTGGTGGCGTGCTCGTTCACCGCCGCGGCCAGCACCTCGTACTTGGACTTGAAGTGCCGGTAGAGCCCGCCCGCTCCCGGCGAGAGCCCGGAAGCAGCCTCGATTTCGGCCACCGAGGTTGCCGAGTAGCCCCGTTCGGCGAACAGGCGCAGGGCCTCGTCGATGATCCGCTCACGCGTCGATCTGGTCATTTCTCTACCGATACCTCCACCATGACCCTATCCAGTGCCAGACCCGCGAGGTTGCGGCACGCCGGACCGGGCCCCCGGGCGGGCCGTCCCCCGGGCGGCCCGCCCGGGGGCCCGCCGACGACGGGACGGCCCGGGAACCGCTGGAAGACGGCCGTTCGCCCTCCCGATAAGTAACTCCTTTCGGAAGGGTTCCACAGTGGGTGGTCTGGTGCACAACAAGTGGGATTACCGGTGTTCGGAGGGATTTGGCATTCTTTGAAGGCTTCTCGGAGAATTCCCTCCGAGTAACGGACAAGGAGCGGTGAGTGATCCGATGAACTCGGTGGGGTTCGACCTCGACCTGACGCTTGCGGACACGCGCGCGGGCATCGCGGCTGTCTTCGACGAGTTGTCGACGCGCATCGGCGTGCCCATCGACAGTGCCGCCGTGGTGGCCAGGCTGGGTCCGCCGCTGGAGTGGGAACTGGCCAACTGGCTGCCCGCCGCCGAGATCCCCGCCGCGGCCGCCACCTTCCGCGCCCTCTACCCCTCGATCGCCGTCCCGCTCACCACCCTCATGCCCGGCGCCCGCGAGGCCGTCGAGGCGGTGCGGCGGGCCGGCGGCAGGGTCGCCGTGGTGACCGGGAAGAGCACCCGAGACGCGGTGACCACGGTCGAGTTCCTCGGCCTGGAGGTCGACGAGATCGCCGGATCGGTCTTCGGGGCGGAGAAGGGACCGGCCCTCGCGGCCTTCGGCGCCGCCGCATATGTTGGAGATCACGTCGCGGACATCGAGGCGGCGCGGGCAGGAGGCGTCGTCAGCGTGGCGGTGGCGACGGGCACCTATCCGGCGGGGGAGCTACGTGATTACGGAGCGGATGTGATCTTGGGTGATCTGACGGAGTTCACCGAATGGTTCGACGGCTGGCAGACTCCCGCCGCCCTTGTGTAACTCGCGTAATTAGGGGCCCAATACGCGGTCGCTCTCGGCGCTCGCTGGGCATAACCTACATCCATTCCTTTTCACGACAGTCTGAACGAGGTCACCCCTGTGCCGAGTGGCAAGGTCAAGTGGTACGACGCCGACAAGGGATTCGGCTTCCTCACCCGCGACGACGGCGGTGAGGTCTTCGTGCATTCTTCCGCGCTGCCCGCCGGCGTGGACTCCCTCAAGCCAGGCCAGAAGGTCGAGTTCGGCGTGGCCGAAGGGCGCCGCGGCCAGCAGGCGCTCTCGGTTCGCGTGATCGATCAGCCTCCGGCGCTCGCCAGGTCCGCCAAACCCAAGGGCAAGCGAAAGAAGCCCGACGAGATGGTCGTCATCGTGGAAGACCTGATCAAGCTGCTGGACGCGGTCTCCATGTCATACCGGAAGGGCAAGTATCCCGAGCCCGCGCACGCCAAGAAGGTCGCGGCCGTGCTCCGGGCCGTGGCCGACGACCTGGACGACTGACCTCTTCCCGGCCGCGCCCCCACGCCCGCGGTTTCCCGGCCGCCGGACCCGTCACGGCCTCCCCTGCCGCGGCCGGGTTCTCGCGCCCGGGGCGGCCGCCGGCCTCCCCGGGGTTCAGCCGTGGGGGTTGGTCAGCGGCCTGGTGTGCTTCTCCGTGGGCGCGTCCTCGCGGCGGACCACCGCCGGGGTCGCCTCCGCGGGCCGCAGCCTGATCCGCTTCCGCTTCGGGAACGGCTGCTCCTCGGGGGCGGGCTCCTCCTCGGCGGAAGGCCGCTCGGCGGCGGGCCGTTCGGTCCGGGACTCGCCCGCCGGGGCCCGGGGGCCACGGGCCGGGGCGCGGGCGGCCTCGATCCGGGCGTCCCGCTCCCGGAGCCGCCTGCGCCGCCGTACCAGCAGCCAGACCAGCGAGCCCGCCAGCACCGCGGCCATCACCGCCAGCCCGATCCGTCCTTCGGTGAACAACGACAGCAGCAGCCCGACGAGACCGCCCAGCACCCACGCGATCTGCAGGAAGGCCTCCACCACACCGAACGTCGAGGAGCGCACCTCCTCGCCGATCTCCCGCTGCACGACCGCGTCCAGGGCGAGCTTGCCCAGTCCCTGGGCGAAGGCGGCCACCAGCGCGACCGCCACCGCGGTCCACAGCCGGAAGGCGACCGCCGCCACCACCGTGGTCACGGTCGCCAGGGCGAGCGTGGCCAGCACGATGACCTGCGGGGAGTGGCTGCGCACCCAGGCGGCCACGGCCGCTCCGGCCAGCCCGCCCGCGCCGGCGGCCACGGCCAGCACGCCGATGGTGACCGCTTCGGGCAGGCCGGGCAGCTTCTTGTCCTGGACGAGGAAGAGCAGGTAGAAGAGCAGGAACCCGGAGTAGACGCGGATCGCCACGTTGGCCTTCATCGCCTCGGCGACCACCGGGCCCACGTTCAGCAGCGTGCGCCAGCGGTGCGTCCGCTCCTCGCCTTCGCCGTCCGTCTCCAGGTCGGGGGAGTCCACGTGGCGCGGGAGCCGCACGGCCAGCACGCCCTGCAGCAGGAAGAGCACCGTCGCGCCGCGCAGCACCCACTCGGCGCCCAGCCAGGCGCTGATGCCTGCGCCGACGGGCACCGCCACGCCCGCCGCGACCAGCGCGAACAGGGCGACCCGCGCGTTGGCGGTGACCAGCGCGATGTCGGCGGGCAGCACGCTCGGCATGATCGCCGCGCGGGAGACGTTGTAGGCCTTCGACAGCACCAGCACGGCCAGCGCCGCGGGGAAGATGGTGAACGCGTCATCGGAGACGACCGCCGCCGCCATCGCGAAACAGAGCAGTCCGCGGCCGAACAGGGTGCCCGCCATCACGAAGCGCCGTCCCGAGCGGAACCGGTCGAGGACCGGTCCCACGAACGGCGCGACCACCACGAAGGGGATCATCGTGATCAGAAGGTAGAGCGCGACCTGGCCGCGGGCCTCGTTCACCGGGAGTTTGAAGAGCGTCCCGGCCAGAGCGGCGGTGACCAGCGCGTCGCCGGCGCTGTGCGCGGCGGTCAGCTCGATCAGCTGGCCCAGCCCGGTGCGGCCCGCGCCCTGGGCGTACGTCAGTCGCCGGGCGGCCTTGCCGATCCGCTGGGTCCCGCCCAGCGCGCCACGTCCCGCGCGTGCGGTCGCCCGCCCGGTGCCACGCCCCGCGCGTGCGAAGGCCCGGCCCGCGGCGGCGGCCGAGCGGCTGACATGACGGGAGGCCTCGCCCACCGTCTTCCGCGCCCGTTCCCACCCAGCTGCCACGTATCCAGTCATACCCGAATGACGGATGTGTTGTCCGGTGCGGTAAGTCACTCCTCAGGCGAGATGCGGTGGGTCACTCCGCGTGCGATCGGCCACCGACGGTGTCGTCCGCTCCGGGCATAGGTGAAAATGAACTGTGAGTGAGCGCAGCGAGCGAGCCAGGAAAGACAGCAGCCGTCGTGCTGCGAGGCTGACGGGAGACCACTCGTGAGCCGAACTCGATCACGCGCCGCGGTCCTCGACCCGGCGTGCGTCGCCGCCGTCGACCTCGCCCGTGCCGCGGTGGAGGAGAATGTCAGGCCCGAGCATGTGGGCGAGCATCTCGGGGTCGAGGCTGAGGGCGACCGCGTCGTCACCCATTACTTCGCCTGTCTCGACCGCGCCTACCGTGGCTGGCGCTGGGCCGCCACCGTCGCCCGTGCCGCGCGGGCGCGCAACGTGACGGTCAGCGAGGTCGTGCTCCTGCCCGGCGCGGGAGCGCTGCTCCCGCCGCAGTGGGTGCCGTGGAGCGAGCGCCTGCGGCCCGGAGACCTCGGCGTCGGCGACCTGCTGCCCACCTCCGAGGACGACGACCGGCTCGCCCCGGGCTTCACCGAGACCGACGACGAGACCGACCGTCAGATGATCTTCGAGTACGGTCTCGGCCGGGCCAGGGTGCTCTCCCGCATCGGCCGTGACCGCGCCGTGCGGCGTTGGCACTCCGGCGAGTCGGGCCCGCACACCCCGCTCGCGCACGCCGCCCCCGCCCAGTGCTCCACCTGCGGCTTCTACTGGCCGCTCGCGGGCGCGCTGCGCATCGGCTTCGGCGTCTGCGCCAACGAGTTCGCCCCCGACGACGGGCGCGTCGTCGCCGCCGACCACGGCTGCGGCGCTCACTCCGAAGCCGCCGTGCTGCCGCACCAGGTCGAGCCGACCTCGCCGATCCTCGACGACCTTGTCTACGACACCGCCGAGGACGTCACCGAGCCCGACCTGACCGGTTCCGTCGACGACGCCGCCTCCGAACCACTGGGGCACTCCTGACACGGGGCCGTTCCCCGATCCGCCGCCGTTCTCGCAGGCCACCCGGTCACCGGCGGCCCGGCGCCGTCCACCCGCGGCGTCCGGGCCGCCGTCCGGCCACGGCGCCGGCCCTTGAGGCCGCGGCACCCGCCGGACGAGATGACCTGTGGGGCCCCGACCTTTGGACTCATCGCCTTGACTGACATCTTCGGCATCGACCGACTGCGTTCCGCCGTGCTGGCCGCCTGGAAGGCCTCGCCCGCGCGCTTCCGCGAGGACGCCAACGCGGAGGAGGACTTCGCGCTCGGCGGCTACCGCGACCGCCTGATCGTGGAGCTCGCCCAGAACGCCGCCGACGCGGCTCTGCGCGCGGGAGTGCCCGGACGGCTCCGCCTGTCGCTGCGCGAGGGCGTGCTGTCGGCCGCCAACACCGGCGCCCCCATCGACACGGCCGGCATCGAGGGTGTGTCCACGCTGCGCGTCTCCGCCAAGCGCGACGACGTCGGCGCGGCCGGCCGCTTCGGCGTCGGCTTCGCGGCCGTGGTCTCGGTCTGCGACGAGCCGGTGATCGGTTCCCTCGGCTCCGGAGTCGTGCGCTGGTCCCGCGACCAGACCGCCGCCCTGGTCGCCGCCGAGCCCGAGCTGGCCAAGGAGCTCGCCGAGCGCGGCGGGCACGTCCCGCTGCTGCGACTGCCGTTCCCCGCGGGTCCGGTTGAGATCCCCACCGGCTTCGACACCCTCGTACGGCTCCCGCTGCGCGACGAGGCGGCCGTGGCGGCCGTGCGGACGATGCTGCGCGAGACCGGTCCCGCGCTGCTGCTCGGCCTGCCCGCGCTGGAGTCGATCGAGATCGACCTCGACGGCGAGATGCGGACCGTCACCGCGGAGGGCTGGAAGGTGGTCTCGGCCTCCGGCCGGTTCACGCCCGAGCAGGTGGCCGAGCTGTTCGCCGACCGCCCGACAGAGGAGCGCGCCCGGCCGTACTGGCTGGTCCGCTGGGCCGTGCCCGTCACACCCGGCGACAGCGGGGCGGCGGACGGCTCCGGGGACGGCTCGCCGGGCGGGGAGCCCAGGCCGCTGCCCCCGCTCGTGCCGCCCGTGGTGCACGCGCCCACGCCGAGCGACGAGCCGCTCGACCTGCCCGCGCTGCTCATCGCCACCTTCCCGATGGCCACCGACCGGCGGCACGTGGCGCCGGGCCGGCTGGCCGACTTCGTGGTCGAGCGCGCCGCCGACCTCTACCTGGAGCTGCTCGCCGGGCTGCCGCGCACGCCCGCGCTGCTCGACCTCGTCCCCGGCCTGATGGGCAAGGGGGAACTCGACGCGGCGATCCGCCGGGCCATCCTGCGCAGGCTCCCCGACGCCCCGCTGCTCCCGGCGCTCTCCCCGCCCGCCGCCGACACCGCCGCGCCGTCCCCGCTGGACGACGCCGACGCCTCACCGCTGCTCGCCGACCCGGCCGACGCCGCCGCGGCCCCCGCCGGGGCGTCCACCGGCCCGGCCGCCCCGCTCCCCGGCGGGGAGGGTTTCCTGGTCGCCGGCCGCCGGGCCTCGGTCGTCGCGGCCCCGGGCGAGCTGCTGGGGCGGATCGCGCCCATGGTCCCCGGGCTGCTGCCCGCCGGATGGCCGTCCCGGCACCCGGCGCTCACCGCGCTCGGCGTCCGGCGGGTGCCGCTCGCCGACGTCGTGGACATGCTCTCCGGCGACGCCGTCGAGGACCGCGACCCCTCCTGGTGGCGCGCGCTGTACGAGGTGCTGCCCGCCGACGATCCGGAGGCGCTCGGCGCGCTGCCGGTGCCCCTGGCCGACGGCCGCCTGGTCCGCGGGCCGCGCGGCACGCTGCTGCTCACCGAGGGTTCCGCACTGGATCCGGCCGTTCTCGCCCCGCTGGGGCTGCGCGTGGTGCACCCCGAGGCGGCCCACCCGCTGCTGCTCCGGCTCGGCGCGGCCGAGGCCACCCCCCGGACGGTCCTGGAAGACCCGCTGACCCGCTCCGCCGTCGCCGAGTCGCTGGACAGTCCCGATGCCGAGCCGGTCGCCCGGGCGGTGCTCGCCCTGGTCGACGCCGCCGGCCTCGCCGCGGGCGACGCCCCCTGGCTGTCCGAGCTGGCACTGCGCGGTGCCGACGGCGAGCTGTACCCGGCGGGCGAGCTGCTCCTGGCCGACGGGGCGCTCGCCGGGCTGCTCGACCCCGAGACGCACTTCGGCACGGCCGCACCCGAGCTGGTGGAGCGGTACGGTCCGCGGGTGCTCGCCGCGGCCGGTGTGCTCGACGGGTTCGCCGTGGTCAACGACACCGACGTCATGATCGACCCGGACGACTGCGACCACGACCTCGACCGCGAGGAGGAGTGGCTGGAGGCCGTCCTCGACCTCCTGCCCGACACGGGTGTCCCGCCGGTCGCCCCGGAGTTCTCCGCCGTGCGGGACCTGGAGTACGTCGCCGACTGGCCCGCCGCCCTCGCCCTGCTGTCGCGCCCGCCGCTCCGCTCGGTGCTGCACCCGCTGCGGGTCCTGGTGGCGGGGGAGATCGTGGAAGTGCCGTCCTACACCGCGTGGTGGCTGTCCACCCACCCGGTGCTCGGCGGCAGGCGCCCCACCGAGCTGCGGCTCCCGACCGCCGACCCGCTGCTGTTCGGCCTGTACGGCGACGCCCCGGCCGGTGTCGACGAGGCCGCGCTGGCGATGATCGGCGTCCGGACCACGCTGACCGACCTGCTGGCCTCGCACGGCGGCCCCGACGAGCTGCTGGACCTGCTGGGTGATCCCGCGGTGGAGGTCGACCGCGCCCAGCTCCGCGCCCTGTGGGTGGCTCTCGCGGGGGTCGACCCGGCTCGTGTCGCGCCCCCGCGCGCGGTCCGCGCCGTCCTCGGTGACGAGATCGTCGTGGTCGACGCCGCCGGTGGCCGCCTGCTGTCCGCCTCCGGCACCGGTCCGGGAACCGAGGCGGGCGAGCCGGTCGTGGTCGAGGCGCCCGACCTGCTGCCGCTGGTCGCGGACCGGCCGCTGGTCCTGGCCCCGTTCGACCTGGCCGAGGCACTGTCGGAGCTGCTCGACCTGCCGCTGGCCGGGGAGGAGGCCGCCGGAGAGGTGACGTCCTCGGGCGAGGCGCGTCCGGTGCCGCCCGCCGTGCGGTCGCTGCTCCCCACCGCGCCCGCGACCTACGTGGCGCACGAGAAGCTGCTCGTGGACGGCGTCCCCGCGGCCTGGCGGTTCTTCGAGGGCATGGTGCACGCCACCGACACGGAAGGGCTGGCGCGCGGCCTGGCGTGGGCGTCGGGTCAGTGGGGCGACCGGCTCGCCGTCGCGGCCCTGCTGCGCGACCCGGCGGCGGTGCCGTTGCTGCTCGCCGAGGCCGACCTCGACAGCTGGACCGCCTCGACCTGAGCCCCGCCCCGCCCGCGCGTCCCGATGGGCGCGCGGGCGGTGAGGCGCGTACGGGTGGGAGGTCCGAGCCCTGAGCGCGTGGGCGGATGGTGAGGCGCGTACGGGGAGGTTCGAGCCCTGAGCGCGTGGGCGGTGGGTGCCGGAACGACCCGCGGGCGCGGTGGGGCCGCGCCGGAAGGACCCGTGCGGGGACGGGACGACCCCGGCGCGTGAGGCGCGGGCCCCGCGGAGAGCGTGGAAGGCGAGGTCAGAAGACCGCGGTGGTGGGCTCGATCGGATCCTCGGCGGAGGGTGGGCGACGGCGGTTGCGGCGGCGCACGTACAGCAGGCCGAACAGGCCGCCGCAGATGCCCGACACGCACGTCCAGATCCACCAGCGCTGCCCGGGGGCCGGCTGCACGATCAGGAGCACGACCAGGGCGACCGCCCACAGGGCCGTGCCCACGAGGATCGTGAGCGTGTCGTTGGTCTTCAGCGGCTGAAGCTCCGGGAGGTGAGGCTGGTCCACGTGATCCAGCGTAGGCGACGCGCTCTCACCGGGCGCAAGGCGGGCGGCCGGGGAGCGGGGATCGCCGTCCGGGGGCCGGACGGCTTGAGGGGGCGGGTCACTGTTCGCGAGACCGATCGCCCGGGGTGCGAGCCACCGCTCGCGGGGCGGATCGTTCCAGGGGGTGGGCCACCGTCCACGGGGCCGGTCACGTGAGGGCGCGAATCGATCTCGAAAGCATCACCATCCTGACCTGGGCCTTCCGGGAAACGTTCCTCGCTGTCACCCTGCGTCCGTGAGTGATGATAAAACCCCCCAAATAAGCACACTTGACCGTTTCTTTCACATCACCGAGCGCGGCTCCTCCGTGGGCCGGGAGGTCCGCGGCGGGTTCGCCACCTTCTTCACGATGGCCTACATCGTGGTGCTCAACCCCCTGATCATCGCCACCGTCCCGGACATGGAGGGCCAGTTCATCGGTGACGGGTCCGCGCCGAACATCCCGCTGGTCGCCGCCGGTACGGCCTTCGTGGCGGGTCTGCTCAGCATCCTGATGGGCGTCATCGGCAAGGTCCCCTTCGCGATGGCCGCCGGTCTCGGCCTGAACGCCTTCGTCACCTTCGGCATCGCCTCCCAGATGTCGTGGGAGTCGGCGATGGGCCTGGTCTTCCTGGAGGGTGTGATCATCGCGCTCCTGGTGCTGACCGGGTTCCGCACCGCCGTGTTCAACGCCATCCCACCCCAGCTCAAGACCGCGATCAGCGTCGGCATCGGCCTGTTCATCGCGCTGATCGGCTTCGTGGACGCCGGGTTCGTCCGTCGCGTGGCGGCCGGGCCGCCACTGGAGCTCGGCATCGCGGGCTCGCTGACCAGCTGGCCGATCTTCGTGTTCGTGACCGGCCTGCTGCTGGTCGTGGTGCTGGTCGCGCGCAGGGTGAAGGGCGCCATCCTGATCGGCATCGTCGCCACCACCGTCCTGGCGGTCGTCGTCGAGGCCGTCGCCAAGGTCGGCGCCGCGACGGTGCCGGGGAAGGAACCGAACCCGGCCGGCTGGCAGCTCGTCGTCCCGGGTCTGCCCGACCAGATCTTCGGTTTCACCAACCCGCTCGTGCTCTTCAGGGAGTTCGACCCGTTCGGCGCTTTCGGCTCCGTCTCGGTCATCCTGGCCCTGCTGCTGATCTTCACCCTGCTGGTCACCGACTTCTTCGACACCATGGGCACGATCGTGGGCGTCGGCGGCCAGGCCGGGCTGTTGCGGGAGGACGGGAGCCTGCCCCGGACCCGCGAGATCCTCCTCGTGGACTCGATCGGCGCGGCGGCCGGCGGCGCCGGCTCCGTCTCCTCCAACACGACCTATATCGAGTCGGCCGCCGGCGTCGGGGAGGGCGCGCGCACCGGCCTCGCCAGCGTCGTCACCGGGGCGCTCTTCCTCCTGGCCATCTTCGTCTCGCCGTTGGTCGCCGTCGTCCCGTACGAGGCCGCCGCCCCCGCGCTCGTCGTCGTCGGCTTCCTGATGATGACCGCGATCCGCGAGATCGACTTCACCGACTACGAGATCGCCATCCCGGCCTTCCTGACGATCGTGCTCATGCCGTTCAGCTACTCCATCGCCAACGGCATCGGCGCCGGGTTCGTCACGTACGTGCTGATCAAGGCGGTCAAGGGCAAGGCCCGGGAGGTCCACCCGCTGATGTGGACCGTCGCGGCGCTGTTCGTCGTCTACTTCGCCCTCGGCCCGATCAAGGCTCTGCTCGGGCTCGGCTGAGAGCCGGAGGCCGTCATGGCGACCGTGGAGTCGGCCACCATGACGGCCTCCGACCGGCCTTGCATGTCCCTGCCCGGCGGTCGACAGCCGGGTCACCACCTTCGTCGGACCGCCCGATCGGGGTGTGCCCCGAAGCTTCACACGGGGCCGACCCTCGTGCTGTGAGTCCGGTTTGTAGTCGTTGATCAGTCAAGGCATGGCGGAACCGGCTGACCTGCCCGGGTACGGCCCCGAAGAGAGCAGGCCGGTGACGTGGTGTCAGAGCGCGCCGCCCCAGGCGCTGCTATCTGCGGTGATAAGCGTCTGCGCGGTGCCGGATGTCAAGGATGTGCACCTCGCGCGGCTCCCGCTGGTCGTGGATCTCATACGGGATCCGCCAATCGCGCATCAGGCGCGCGCTGTAGATGCCTTCCAGTGGCTCGTTGAGCTCCTTGCCGATTCGGTGAGGATTCTCCAGCAGCGGTCCTGTAATGAAATCAACTGCTCCGGCGGCCACGTCAAGCGGCAACTTATCGGAGATCGCCCGCTTGGCCGCGGTGCCCAGGACGGGCTCGAACGGCTGACGGTTCTGTTGGCTCATCCGTGGCGGTGGTCAAGGAGATGCCGGATGGCATCGCCTCCCCGAACGCCTTCACCTGACACGATCGACTGGCGGGATTCGACGATCGCCTGGACCGCCTCGGTGTCGGAGAGCACCTCTATGGTCTCCCGCAGCCTCTCTACGAGGGCGATTTGGTCCGCCGGGAGACAGCGGCGACTCGCTTCCCCCGCCCGGTGATGGCGATGACCTGCCCACCCGCAGCGGACGCGACCGTCTCCTCCCACCGCTCGGGATGGGCGTGCAGCTCTTCGATGGGGATCTCATGTGCCGCTTCGCTCATAGGCCGAGCCTACGCCGTTCATGTGCGCTGGTCAGTGGACTTCTCTGCGCCGGACGACACATGGCCGCATGGCGCGATGGCCACCTTGACGGCTGGTGACCTTCATCGCCATCGGCGCCGGGTCCGTCGCGTACGTCCGGAAGCGCGCCAGGCGGGAGCGTGACGTTCGGCGAGGTGAACCGGGAGGGGCAGGCCGGCGCGCTGTGGTCCGCTTGGTGCGGCGGCCGCGCGGAAGGCCGGTCGCGCAGCGCGAGCGCGGTTGATCGGTGACCGCGGTCACCCTCGGGATGAAGCGATCGGCGATCCGGTGCCGGCGTCGGCGGGGGTGCCGCCGGAGCTCGCGACGTTGAGCAGTCCGATCCCCAGACCCAGGCCGAGCACGGTGATCACGCCTTCGGGCCAGTAGATGTGGCTGCCCAGCCACATGACGGAAGCGATGATCAGGATCGTGCCGCCGGCCGCCACCCGCCGCCCGCCGTGACGCGAGGCCAGGGCCATGGTCGTCGCGACCGACGCCAGCAGGAAGCCCACCGAGCCGATCAGCCCGAGCGCTCCGCCGACCACGTCGATGGCCGCTCCCGCGCGGGTCAGGGTCGCGGGGTCGTCCTTGTTGGCCACTAGCGTGCCGTAGGCGATCCCGGCGATCGCGTCGAGGCTCGTGTAGAAGATCGCGTAAACGTAGGAGCCGGTCCGCGCGACGGTCACCCAGGGGCTCTTCAACCCGCGCAGGAGCACCAGCAGAGATGCCGCCAGCAGGGGGAACACCGGCAGGAGCAGCAGGTGCAGGGTGACCCACCGCTCGGCGGTGTCCGGTGTCAGGTGGTGCGGGTGCAGCAGGCCGGTCATGGCGAGCAGCGCGGGAACGAAGGTCAGGGCGGCGGTGCGGAGAACGACCTGACGTGTGGTGGCCGGTTCCGGGCGTACGGGGTCGATGTGCGGGCGGGTGGTCATGCGATGCTCCCGGTGGGGGACGGATGCGGGTATGCGAAGGATCTTCGCGGCATCCGGGCCGTGACCGCTTCGGCTGAACGGGCGACCGGCGATGTCGACTTTCGTAGGTGAGGCGCGCGACCGTGGGCGTGGCCGGAGTGGACGGTGTGCCGTCGGCGGCGTTCCGGCCGGGTGGCCGTCCGCGGGTCAGGCCGTCCCGGCCGGTGCGGTGGGTGTCCGCCCACGGGTACGGCCCAGCCATGTGTCGATCGCCCAGGCCCCCGGACCGGTCACCGCAATCAGCAGGAACGACCAGGAGTAGAGGGCGGCCAGCTCACCCCCGTTCTCCAGGGGCCACAGGGCCCTCGGCTGATGGACGACGAAGTACGCGTAGGCCATCTCGCCCGAGCAGACGAGCGCCGCGATCCGCGTGGCGAGGCCGAGAATGATCAGGCTTCCTCCGACGAGCTCGATGACACCCGCGTACCACTGCGGCCAGACACCGGTGCGGGCCGCCTCGGTACCGAGCACGCCGAAGAGCTTGGCCGCGCCGTGGCAGGCGAACAGCAGGCCGACGATGACGCGGAACACGGACAGGACGTATGGTCTGGCCGACTCGGTGAATTTCACGGTGGCTCTCCTCTTCTGCTGTCCCCAACGGGGCGGGCCGGCGGGCGGCGGCTCCGGGTGCCTCCGCCGGGAGACGGCGGAGGCCGGTGCGACGGCTCAGGCGGTCGACCTGCGGGTCCCGTGGGAAAGTGCCGTTGTGCTTACGGTAGGTGACAGGACGAGGAGGGGGTGGGTGGACGGGGTCCGCGGGCCGGTTTCGTGTCCCGGGCCCCTGATGGCGGAGATCCTGTCCCGGTCTGGGACGCTGTACGGCTCCGGCTGGGAGAAAACGCCTGGAGGGAATCAAACGCGTCCGTATATAGTTAGCAAAGGTAATGAGTTATGTTAACGAATCATCCAAGGAAGGACCCCGTCGCAAGCCTGCGCAGCGACGCCGGTCTGGCTTCGGCTCTCCGCGTGTCACTGGCACGGCTGAACAGGCGACTGCGCAGGCAGGCCGCAGTTCACTCACTGACCCCCACCCAGCTCGCGACGCTCGCCGCCGTGGAACGGCACTCCGGGATAACCCCCGGCGAACTGGCCGAGCTAGAGAAGGTGCAACCGCCCTCGATGACGCGTGTGATCGCCGTGCTGGCCGAGCGGGGGCTGGTGTCGCGTACACCGCACCCGACCGACCGGCGCCAGGTGACCGTGAGCGTGACCGAGCAGGGCTCGACGCTGCTGAAAGAAGAACGGCGCCTCAAGGAGGCGTGGTTGACGCAACGGCTGAAGGAACTGACGCCCGAGGAACGGGCGACGCTCCGGCAGGCGGCTCCGATTCTGGAGAAGCTCAGCCGGATCTAGCCGAACCCGAGGAACCCGGAGCCTCGGCGGTCCCCCAGAACGCCGAGGCGCACGCGACGGCCGGCGCGCCTGCCGTGCCCGACGACCGGACAGCCGCCGACACGCCTGTCGCGCTTGGTGATCAGCCCGCCGCCGGCGTGCCTGCCGTGTCCGACGACCGGGCCGTGGCCGGTGGGCACACCGTACCCGGTGACCGGGTCGCGGCCGGTGGGCACGCCGTACCCGGCAGGCGGCCGGGGTGGCGGGCACGGGCGCGAAGGCGGCTGGCCGCCCGCCGCGCCGCCACGAGCGAGGTGCAGGCCGTGGAGAGCGGCACGGTACAGGCCGTGCCCGAGGCGCGCGGCGGGATGTTCCGGTCGCTGCGCAACCACAACTACCGGCTGTTCGCGCTCGGCGGCGTGGTCTCCAATGTCGGCACGTGGATGCAGCGCACCGCGCAGGACTGGCTGGTGCTCGACCTGACGCACGGCAGCGCCGCCGCGCTGGGCCTGACCACCGCGCTGCAGTTCCTCCCGACGCTGCTGCTCGGGCTCTGGGGCGGCATGCTCGCCGACCGTTACCCCAAGCGGCCGCTGCTGGTCGTCGCCCAGTCGCTCATGGGAGTGCTGGCGCTCACCATGGGCGTGCTCACCGTGACCGGCTCCGCGCAGGTCTGGCACGTCTACCTGATGGCGCTCGTGCTCGGGCTCATCGCCTGTGTCGAGGTGCCGACCCGGCAGTCGTTCGTGGTGGAGATGGTCGGCCGCAAGGACCTGCCGAACGCGATCGCGCTGAACGCCTCCAGCTTCAACCTGGCGCGCGTGGTCGGTCCCGCCCTCGCGGGTGTCCTGATCCACGCCCTCGGCGGCACCGGCCCGATCTTCCTGATCAACGCCCTCTCGTTCGCCGGCGTGCTCGGCGGCCTGATGCTCATGCGGGCCTCCGAACTGACCGCCCCCGAACCGGTGCCGAGGGCCAAGGGCCAGCTCCGCGAGGGACTGCGCTACGTGATGGAGCGTCCCGAGCTGCTCATGCCGATCCTGTTGATCGCGTTCGTCTCGATGTTCTCGCAGTCGTTCTCGATGTCGATCGCGCTCATGGCACGGCAGGTTTTCACCGCGGGCGCCTCCTCCTTCGGCCTCGCCTCCAGCATGTTCGCCATCGGCGCGCTGGCCGGGGCGCTCATGGCGGCCCGGCGGGCACGCCCCAGCCGCCGGTTGCTGGTCGGCGGCGCGCTCTCCTTCGGCCTGTTCCAGATCGCCACCGGTCTGGCCCCGTGGTACCCGCTCTACCTGCTCCTGCTGGTGCCCACCGGCGTCGCGATGGTCTCGGTCAACACCGCCGCGAACGCCGGCGTCCAGCTCGCCGCCTCGCCGGAAATGCGTGGCCGGGTGATGGGCATCTACATGCTCGTGTTCACCGGAGGGGCCCCGATCGGCGCCCCGCTGCTCGGCTGGATCTCCGAGTTGGGCGGCCCGCGTGCGGGAACCGTGATGGGCGGGGCGCTGACCGTGATCGGCGTCGGTGTGGCGATAATGCTGACCAAGGCGATCGGCAGGAGGTCGCATGCGACTGTTCGCGGGGTTGCTGCCGCCACCGCCGGTGCGCGATGAGCTCGCCCGTGCCCTCGAAGCCCACCGGGACGGCTGGCCCGAGCTGCGCTGGCTGAGCCCGGCGAACTGGCACGTGACGCTGTCGTTCTTCGGCGAGGTGCCGGACCGCGTGCTGCCCGAGCTGCGGACGCGGCTCGGGCGCGCGGCGTCCCGCCACGCGCCGCTGACGCTGTCGTTCGCCGGGGGCGGTGCCTTCCCCTCGGCCCGCCGGGCGCGGGTCTTCTGGACCGGCCTGTCCGGTGACCGTCTCCCGCTCGCCCGCCTCGCCGACTCCGTGGCGGCGGGCGCGCGCCGAGCGGGGATCGAGCGGGCGGAGTCGCGGCGGTTCGCGCCCCACCTGAGCGTGGCCAGATGCCGTGCCGACGCCGACCTGCGCCCACTGGTCGAGGCGTTCGAGACGTTCTCCGGCGCTCCCTGGCAGGTGGAGGCGGTGCACCTGGTGCGGAGTCACCTCGGGTCCACGGTCCGCTACGAGACGGTCGCCGAGTGGCCCCTGGCGGCGCGGGCACCCCGCGGGCAGAGCTAGGCTCCAGGTCGTGGATCGTCCCCGTCGCTGGCTGCTGCCCACGGTGCTCGCGCTGCTCGTGCTCCTCGTGGTGATCGGCGCCTTTGTCTCCTAGCCGCCGTCTCCGGGCCGCCCTCTCCGGGCCGTGGTCTCCGGGCCGTGGTCTCCGGGCCGTGGTCTCCCGGTCGTGGTCTCCCGGCCGTGACCTCCCGGTGGCCTGTCCCCGGACGCCGACCGGGTGTCGCCGCCGGATGGCCGGCGCCTGCCGGGACGGGTTCTCCCGGCAGGACGGTGTGACGGGCTGCCGGGCCGTCACACCCGGGCTCCGCCCGGCCCCGTTCCCGGCGGCCCGGCCGGTGACCCGCTCAGCGCTCCGTCACCAGGCGTACTCTTCGGGGGCCGTCTTGAACCCCGGGAAGATCTCGTCCAGGCGGGCGAGGGCCTTCTCGTCCAGAGTGATCTCCAGCGCCTTCGTGGTGCCGTCGAGCTGTTCGAGCGTGCGCGGCCCGATGATGGGCGCGGTGACGGCCTTCTGGTGCAGGAGCCAGGCCAGCGCGAGGTTGGCCGGGTCCAGACCGAGCTCGTCGGCGTAGGCCTCGTACTGCTCGATCTTGTCGCGGTGCCTCTCCAGCTGCCTGGTTATCATCTCCGAGGCCGAGCGGCCCTTGTCGATCTTCCGGAGGATGCCGCCGAGCAGGCCGCCCGCCAGGGGGCTCCACGGGATCAGGCCCAGGCCGTAGTCCTGGGCGGCCGGGATGACCTCCAGCTCGGGGGCCCGGACGATCAGGTTGTAGTGCGACTGCTCGGAGACCAGGCCGAGGCTGTTGCGGCGCCATGCGCTCTCCTGGGCCTTGGCGATGTGCCAGCCCGCGAAGTTGGACGACCCCACATACAGGATCTTGCCCTGCTGCTTGAGGATGTCCATGGCCTCCCAGAACTCGTCGAACGGGGTGTTCCGGTCGATGTGGTGGGCCTGGTAGAGGTCGATGTAGTCGGTCTGCATGCGCTTCAGCGACGCGTCGGCGGCGCGCCGGATGTTGAGCGCGGACAGGCGCCCCTCGTTCGGCCAGTCGCCCATGTCCCCGTAGAGCTTCGTGGCGATGACGGTCTTCTCGCGGCGCCCGTTCCCCTTGGCGAACCACCGGCCGATGATCTGCTCGGTGATGCCCTCGCCCTTCTGCCACCCGTAGACGTTGGCGGTGTCGAAGAAGTTGATACCCAGTTCATGGGCGTGGTCCATGATCGCGAAGGAGTCGTCCTCCGAGGTCGCGGGGCCGAAGTTCATGGTTCCCAGACAGAGACGGCTGACCTTCAGGCCGGTGCGGCCGAGCTGCGTGTATTCCATGTGGCCCACCCTAAGCACCTGGAGTGCACTCCAGGCGAGCCGTTTCCGGATCGTCCGGAGCGGTCCGCGAGACACGGCCGGGAGCGCACTCCGTGTCACCAGGCGCGCGGTGGCGATCAGGCCACGCGGTGGGCGGTGACGTCGTGGCCGCTCCACACCATCGCGATCTCCTGCGCCGGCTCGCCGACGAAGGTCAGCTCCACTTCTCCCTTCATCCGGGCGAAGTACCGTGTGCGCGACATCGGGCGTAGCTCGGTCTTCTTGAGGCCGTGGACCTCGACCATCAGGCTCTCGTTCTCCTCGGTCACGTCGATGGTCGAGGTCCGTCCCATGAAGGTGCACCGGTAGCGGCCCACGTAGGAGCCGAACACCGTGGGATCGGCCGGGACGAAGACCCGCTCGCTCGGCGTCTCGTACGGCTCGCCGCGGGCGATCGCCGTCAGCGCCGCCTCGATCTCGGTGTAGGCGGCGTTCTCGAAGTTCGACAGCACGACGACCGTCAGGTCGTCGGCGGGATGGTGGGTGGTGACGCTCACGTAGCCGATGGTCCCGCCGGAACTCTCCACGCGGCCCCCACCGGCCATGCAGCCGTAGGCGTAGCCGTCCACGTAGGGGGTGACCAGCCGCTCGGCCGAGGCCCGGCCGAGCACCTTCCCCGCCCGCAGCCCGCGGACCCAGCGGAGCATGTCCTCGGTGGTCGAGTGCAGCGCCCCGGCCGCGTACTGGTTGGAGTTGTCCAGGCAGGGCGTGCGGACGACCTGCCCGTCCTGGGACATGTAGCCGTCGGCGTGGTCCTTGAGCACCTCGCCCTGGCGTCCCAGCCCGCTGCGCTCCATGCCGAGCGGGGTGAGGATCTCGCGCTGGACGTACCCGGCGTAGGACTGGCCGGTGAGCCGCTCGATCACCGCGCCGAGTAGCACCCAGCCCGAGTTGCTGTAGCTCATCCGCTCCCCGGGGGCGAAAAGGAGGGGGCGGTCCCTGAAGCTCGCGATCAGCTCCTCGGGCGTCCGGGGCAGGCCCATGATCTGGGTGAAGCCCTCGGTGGTGATGTAGTCGGGGATGCCCGACGTGTTGGTCAGCAGGTGGTGGAGGGTGATCCGGTCTCCACCGGGGTAGCCGGGCAGGACCGTCGCCAGGGGGGCGGCGACGTCGAGCATGCCTCGCTCCTGGAGTTGCAGGATCGCGATCGCGGTGAACGTCTTGGTCTGTGACCCGATGCGGAAGGCCGTCCGCGGGGTGTTCGGCACGCCGTGCTCGTGGCTGGCCAGGCCGTATCCCCTGGACAGCAGCACCCGGTCGCCGCGGGCGACCAGCACGGACCCGCTGAAGCGGCCGAGCCGCGCGTACGCCTTCACCGACGCGTCCATCCGGGATCCGATACGCCAGTTCATGATCTCTCTTCAGTCAAGGGTGAATATTCAATGTTGACTATTAGGGCACGCCGGTCCGCTATAGTCAACTTTGAATATTCAAGGTTCAGGGGGTGCGGTTGTCCTCCAGCGCGCGCATGCTCGTCCTCGGGCTGCTCCAGCAGCGGCCCATGCACGGTTACGAGATCACCCAGCTCGCGGCGGAGAGCGAGCTGGACCGGTGGACGCCCGTCCTGCCCGGCTCGGTCTACTACGCGTTGAACAAGCTGGAAAAGGACGGCCTGGTGCGGGCCGAGGCGGAGGAACGGACCGGCGACCGGCTGAGAAAGATCTACGCGATCACCGGGGAAGGCCGGACCGAGCTGGGCCGCCTGCTGCTCGACGCCCTCGCCAAGCCGCCGCACGCCGTGCAGTCGGCGCTGGCCCTCGCCGCCACCTGGATCCACCTGCTGCCCCGCGAGGAGGCCCTCGCCGGGCTGGCGCGGGCGGAGGCGGAGCTGGCGGCGGCCAGGGAGCACCACCGGCGGGGGCGGGAGCTGAAGGCGGGCCTCTCCCCGATGGCGGACGCCCTGTTCGACAACGCCGCCGCGATCCTGGACGCCGACGAGCGCCTTCTGGGGCGTCTGCGTGAGGTGCTCTCAGGGCATGATAGCTGAATGGGGAGCAGACCGGGGAGTGTCCTGACGCGCGTGCTCGTCGCGGCCGGGATGATCGCGACGACCGTCTTCGCCGGGTCCGGCGCGTGGGCGGAGGGGAACGGGACCGTCGGACGGACGGGCGAGGAAGAGCAGGTCCTCTTCCGCTTCAAGGACAGCCGGATCACCGAGTCGAGCGGGCTGGCGGTCTCCCCGGCGCACGAGAACGTCTACTACACCCACAACGACAGCTCCGACGGGCCGGTGTTCTTCGCGGTCGGCTCCGACGGGCGGACCCGCGCGACCTTCACCCTACGGGGCGCGATGGCCCGCGACTGGGAGGGCATGGCCGCCTCCACCGACCCGCGGACCGGGCGGGGCGTGCTCTGGTTCGCCGACATCGGCGACAACTTCGAGGGAGCCTGGCCCGACATCTCCGTCTACAAGGTGCAGGAGCCCACCACGCTGCGGGACGCGACCATCCCCGCCGTGCGCTACCGGTTCCGGTACGAGGACGGCGGGCACAACGCCGAGGGCGTCATGGTGCACCCCCGCACCGGCCGTCTCTACATCGTCACCAAGCAGTTCGCCGGTGCGATCTACGCGGCCCCGAAACGGCTGCGCACCGACAGGACCAACGTGCTGCGCAAGGTCGGCTCCGCGCCCATCATGGCCACCGACGCGGCCTACGCCCCCGACGGGTCGAGCTTCGTGGTCCGCACCTACTTCTCCGCCACGGTCTACCGCGCCTTCGACGAGCAGATCACCCGGGTGACGATGCCGCAGCTGGACCAGGCCGAGTCGATCGCCTACACGCGCGACGGCCGGTACCTCCTGACCGGGACCGAGGGATCCCGCAGCCCGGTGTACCGGGTGCCGCTCCCCGATGCCGTCCTGCGTGCGGCGGCGCCCGACGCGCAGCGTGTGGGGAGTTCTTCCGCCACCCCCGCACCGACCGGTGACGCCGACGGTGACGCCGACGGCGGCGGTGCCGGGGACGGCGCCGAAGATCCGCGCACCACGCCGGCCGCCGCCGGGGCCGCGGACGACGGCGCCGACGCGGGGGTGCCGGCCTCCGCGGTGTTCCTGTGGCTGGCGGTCGCGGCGGGTGCCACCGGGACCATCACGCTGATCGCCCGCAACACCCGCTGAGAGGGACCGGGAACCGGACGGCCGCCGGGTTTCCGGAGAGGCCGGGTTCTCGGAGGTCGTGGGGTTTCCGGGAAGATCGGGTTTTCGGGGGCCATCGGGTTTCCGGAGAGGCCGGGTTTCCGGGGCCACCGGGTTTTTGGGGAGGCCAAGGGCTCAAGGGCTGCGGAATCCGCGGAGACGGCGAATACTCAGGGCGGATTGAGTAGTTCGGCGCAAGCGCTTTGCAAGCGGGCTCCGGCACTCTTCGTATCATGCACGACAGGCCCTCGGCACTCGCCTTTCCCCGCCCACCTTCGCACGCGAGCTGCCCGGAGTGCACCGCGCCCCTCGACCGGCCGTACGACTGTTGCCCCCGCTGCGCGCTGCCCCTGACGGGCCCGGTGGCGGCCGAGCTGTGGCAACTTGACGGCGCGCTCGCCGGGTTGCGCGCCCGCGAGGTCGAACTGCGGTTCCGCCGGGACGAACTGCTCGCCCTCCTGCGGGCCGAACGGTCCCGCCGTTCCGGGACGACGGCCCCCGGAGCGGACCCGGGCACGGGTTCTGCCGTGGCTTCGGGAACGGGCCCGGGAGATCCTGCTCCGGCGGGACCCGCGTCCGGAGCCGGGTCTTCCCGCGAGGGCGGGGCCGGGGCCACGTCCTCGCCCGGGACCGTGCCGGGGCCGGTGCCCCCGCAGAGGGGGCCGTCCCGGACCGGGACCTTCCGCGAAGGCGTACCGGTGCCCGGGGCCCATGCGCCCGCGCCGGGCTCGGACGGGCCCGGGGACGGGTCCGCGCGGCGAGTGGGAGGCTCCCGGCGGGACTTCTCCTCCTGGGGAGTGCAGAACCTGCTGCTGGGACTCGGCGGGCTGCTGCTGGTCGTCGCCGCCGTGGGGTTCACGCTGGTCAGCTGGGGGAGCATGGGCATCGGCGGCCGGGCGGCGGTTCTCGCCGGGGTCACCGGGCTGACCTTCGCCACACCGAGGATCCTGCTCCGGCGGGGGCTCACCGCCACCGCCGAGACCATCGCGATGTTCGGCGTCGCGCTGCTGTTCCTGGACGGCTACGCGGCCTGGCGAACGGGGCTGGCCGGGATCGACGCCGTCGACGGGCACCGCTACGCCGTCCTGCTGTTCGCGTTGGTCGCGCTCGCCATGGCGGGCTACTCCCGGCTCCTGCCGCTGCGCCTGCCACTGCCGGTGGCGATCGTCCTCGCGCAGATCCCGCTACCGCTGCTCGCCGCCGGCGAGACGGTGCCGTGGTTCACCGCGGCGCTCACGGCGACCGCCGCCGCCGACGCCGCCCTCCTCACGTTCGCTTCCGGCCTCCTCGCGTCTGTGTCCGGCTCCGCGTCTGTGTCTGGCTCAGCTTCTGCGTCCGGCTCCGCTTCCGGTCCTGCGTCCGCCTCCGACCCCGCGTCCGCCTCCGGCTCCGACCCCGCGTCCGCCTCCGGCTCCGGCTCCGCGGCCGGGAAACGCCCGCCCGGATCCGGGCTGCGGAGGACGCTCGCCATCTGCTTCGGCATGGTCTGGACGCTGGGAATCTGCTGCGCCGTGGTGGACGGCTCGCTGAGCGTGCTGGAGCCCCACGTGGTCACCGCCGACGGTCCGGCCGTGGCCGCGGCCAGAGGCGCGCTGTTGATCGCGCTGGCTGCGATCGGGCTGGTGGCCGTACGCAGAACCGAGGACACGGGCCTGCTCGCGATCGTCGGAGCCGTCTCGGCGCTCGCGCTGGCGGGCGGGCTGGCCGCGCCGTTCTGGCCGTCGCTGCCGCCCGACTGGCGGGCCACCCCGCACACCGTGGCGGCGCTGATCGTCGTGGCCGTGACGCTGTACGTGCCCGTTCCGCTCGACGCCCGGATCCGCCGGGCGGGTACCGTCACCGCGGGGGCCCTGGCGGCGCTGACCTCGCTCCCATTCGTGCCGGCGGTGCTCGCCGCCCTGCTCGGCCCGTTCGGCAGGCTCGACGACGTCTGGTCCGGGCCTCCCACCTCTACGGGGGAAGCGCCCCTCACGCTCCTGCCGGAGTTCGCGGTCGTGTTCGGGTTGCTGACCGCCGCGTCGGCGTGGCCGGCCGTGCGGGGGCGGGCGTCACGGGGGTTCACCGCGCTGGGTATCGGGACGGTCACCGTCGCCGCCGCCCCCACCGCCTTCGGCTGGGGTCTCCCGGCGGGCCTCGCGGTCCTGCTGGCCCTGACCGTCGCGCTCCTGGCCGGTACGGCCCTGGCCGGGCGCCCGCAGTGGGCGTGGGCCCTGGCGATCGCCGCCGGATCGGTGTCCGCCGTGGCGACGGCCACCGCGCTCGCCGAGCGGACCACCACGTACGTGGTGCTCGCGGTCCTGCTCGTCGCGTGGGCCGCGGCGGCCTTCGCCGCCCGGATGTCCCAGGCGGCGGCCTTCTCCCTGGCCGCGGCCGTGCTGTCGGCGACCGGCCTGATGTGGGCGGTTCCCGCCGGGACAGGCCGGCTGGGGGCTGACGACGCGCTGTGCCTGGCCCTGGCGGCCGGTGCCGTCCTGGCCGTCCTGCTGGCCCCGTCCGGGCGGTTCGCCCTGCATCGCGGGTCGGTCCCGGGACAGGAGCCCTCTCCCGCGGAGGGCGAGGAGCCGGGGGAGACGGCGTCCGGCGGCCTCCGGCGGGCCACCGGGCCCTGGCGGGCCACCGGACTGGCTCTGGGGGCCGGGCTGGCCGGGATCGCGGTACTGGCGGCGCTGCCGGCCGCCGCGGCGATCCTCTCCTTCTACCGGCCGCTCCTGCGGCCCTGGGAGGCCGTGGACGGCGTCGGCGGGAGCCATCCGATCCTCGTGGTGGTCGCGGTTCTCGTCGCCGCGGCGGCGGTGTCGGCCTCCTGGCAGGCCGCCCGGCGCGAGGGTGCGCTCAGGGCCGCGGCCCTGGCCTGGCCGGCGGTGCTCGCGACCCTGCCCGTGTCGGTCGCGCTGCCGTACGGGGCGGAGGTGGCGCTGCTCGTCGCGGGCGTCGTGGCGCCGGCGTGGGCGGCCGTGCGGAGCCGGGGGAACGGGGCCCTCGACGGGGCGGTGGCGTTGGTGGCCGCCTCCGTCGCGGTCTCCTGGGCGCTCATGAGCAGGCCGGCCACGCTGGTCGTCCTCCCGGTCATGGCGGTGACCGCCGCGCTGGCCGCCGCCCGGTCCCGGACCCGGCAGGCGGCGGCCGTCGCAGCGGGGCCGGCGGCGCTGGCGGCCGGTGCGGAGGTGTTCGCGGCCGGCCTGGCACTGGGCCTTCCGGTACGGGACGCGGCCTTCGGCGTGCTCGCTGCGGCGTGCGTCGCGGCGGCCGTGGCGGGACGGTTCCGGGCGGCGGGGTTCGCGATCGGCGTCGAGGCGGCGGGATACGTCCTCGCGGGCACGGGACTGCCGCTCGCCGCGGCGGAACTGCCCTCGGCGGCCCTGGCCTGCGCGGTGGTGGGCGTGCTGCTGACGGGCACGGCGTTGCGACCGGACCGGCGCCGGGCCGCCTACGCGGGGACCGGGTTCCTGCTGCTGGCCACCTGGCTGCGGCTGCTGGCCTCCGAGATCACCGTGGTCGAGGCCTATACCGCGCCGTTCTCGCTGGTGCTGCTGGCCTTCGGCTGGTGGCGGGCGCGCGGCCGGGACGTGTCCTCCTGGGCCGCCTACGGCGCCGCGCTCGCCTCCGGCCTGGCGCCGAGCACGTTCGCGCTGCTCGTCGGCTCCGGGTGGCTCCGCCCGCTGCTGCTCGGGACGGTCTCGCTGGGCATCCTGCTGGTCGGGGCCCGGTTCCGGCTCCAGGCGCCGGCGCTGCTGGGCGGTCTCGCCCTGGCCGCCGTCACCCTGCACGAGCTGGCGCCCTGGGTCGCGCAGGTGGTTCTCGCGGTGCCGCGCTGGGTGCCGATGGCACTCGGCGGGGTGCTGCTCGTGGCCGTCGGCGCGACGTACGAGGCGCGCCTGCGGGATGTGCGGCGCCTGCGCGCGGCCGTCGGCCGGATGCGTTGACCGGCGGGCACAACGTCAGGAGGTGCGGCCGGACGCGCGGCCCGCCGATCGCGCCGGAAATGAATGACCGCATCGATCTTCGTTGCCCCAACATATTCGGGTATTCCTTGATCGATTCGACCGGTGTTCAGTGAATATCAATGTCGATTAAGTGCCGGGCCTGTTATTCCCTTCTCCTGCGGAGAGGATTACCGATAACTTTCGAGCATGCGGGTTCTGGTGACCGGAGCATCTGGTTTCGTGGGCTCACACACCGTCGCCGCGCTTCTCGCCGACGGTCACGAGCCGCTTCTCCTCATGCGCAATCCGGAGAGAACGCGCGGGGTTCTCGCCCATGTCGGGGTGACCGGGCCGGTTCCGCTGCACCGGGCCGACGTCCGCGACGCGGCGGCGGTGCGTGCCGGTCTCGAACGCTGCGACGCGGTCATTCACGCCGCGGCCGAGATCGGCGTCATCAACCACGCCGCGGACCTGACCGGAACAAACGTGACGGGGCTGAAGAACGTCCTCGGGCAGGCCGCCGAGCTCGGTCTCGACCCGGTGGTGCACATCTCCAGCATCGGTGTCTTCGTGCCGCCGTCCGGGCCGGTGATCACCACCGAGAGCCCGCTCTCCACGCCGAGGAACGACTACGGCAGGAGCAAGCTCTCCGGCGAGCGATACGCCAGGCGGCTCCAGGAGCAGGGGATGCCGGTCACGATCGTCTACCCCGCCGGGGTCGCCGGGCCGTGCCCGCCCTCGCCCGACGCGCTGATGGAAGGCCTGCGCGCGGGGCTGGAGCAGGGCTGGCCGATCACCGCGGGCGGCGTCGGCGTCGTCGACGTCCGGGATCTGGCCGTCGTGCTCGCCCGCTGTCTCGAACCTGGCCGGGGGCCGCGCCGGTTCATGCTCGGCGGGCACTACCTCACCTGGGCCCAGCTCGCCGACGTCTGCGACGAGGTGACCGGCGGCCGGTGCCGCAGGTTCCGGGTGTCCCGCGCGGTGCTGCGCGGTGCCGCGGCCGTGCTCGACGCGGTCAAGCGCGTCACGCGGATCGACCACCCGCTGACCAGGGACGCCGTCGAGATGATGGTCACGATGGTCCGGACGTACGACACCCCCACCCTGGAGGCGCTCGGGGTGGGCCTGCGGCCGGTCCAGGAGACCATCGCCGACTCGCTGCGCTGGCTGGCGCAGGAGGGGCATCTCGCCACTGGGAAGATCGGCAGGCTGGCCGGTAGTGTCGCGCCGTGACGGCCCCTCCGCGGCGGGCGGCGGAGGTTCGGGCGGTAACCGCTCGCGGGGATTCCAGCGGCAACCACCCACAGGGAGGAGTCGGCGATGAACGTCGGGATCGTCGGTGCGGGCATCGTCGGCCTGGCGGTGGCCAGGGAGACGGCGCGGGTCCACGGCGCGAAGGTGACCGTCCTCGACAAGGAGGACCACGTCGGGGCCCACCAGACCGGGCACAACAGCGGTGTGGTGCACGCCGGCATCTACTACCGGCCCGGCTCGCTCAAGGCCCGGCTCTGCCGTGAGGGCGTGGCCATGCTCAGGCAGTACTGCGCCGAACACGGCATCCCCTACGACGAGGTCGGCAAGCTCGTCGTCGCCTCCACCGCCGCCGAGCGGCCGGGGTTGCGGACGATCGCCGAACGCGCCCGCGCCAACGGGGTTCCCGGCATCGCCGAACTGGACGCGCTGGCCCTGCGCGAGGTCGAGCCGTACGCCGTCGGCGTGGCCGCGGTGCACTCCCCGCACACCGCGATCGCCGACTTCCCCGCGGTCGCCCGGCGCCTGGCCGCCGACGTGGTGGACGGCGGGGGCTCGGTGCTGCTCTCGCACCCGGTGCGCGCGATCCGGGAGACCGCGAGCGGGGTGAACGTCCTGGCCGGGCGGCGCGTCCTCGGCTTCGACCGGCTGATCGTGTGCGCGGGGCTCGGCACCGACACCGTCGCGCGAATCGCCGGAGCCCCCGGCGACGTGCGGATCGTCCCTTTCCGCGGCGAGTACTACGCGCTGGCCGGCGCGGCGAAGAACCTCGTCCGCGGGCTCATCTACCCGGTTCCCGACCCCCGGTACCCGTTCCTCGGCGTGCACCTGACCCGCAGGATCGACGGCGAGGTGCTGGTGGGTCCCAACGCGGTCATGGCGCTCGCGCTGGAGGGCTACTCCTGGCGTGACGTCGATCTCGCCGACCTGGGCCGGATCCTCGCCTGGCGGGGCACCCGGCGGCTGGCCGCCGCGCACTGGCGGACCGGGGTCCGGGAGGTGCTCGGCTCGCTGGCCAAGCGGTCGTTCCTGGAGGCCGCGCGCCGCTACGTCCCCGCGCTGACCGCCGCCGATCTGGTCAGGACCGCCGGAGGCGTCCGCGCGCAGGCCGTCGACAGGAACGGGGGGATGCTGGACGACTTCGCGATCGACGTCCACGGCCGTGTGACGCTTGTCCGGAACGCCCCTTCACCCGGTGCGACGTCCAGTTTGGCGATTGCCCGGCATATTGTGGGTTTAGCCTCAGTGTTGACCAGTTAACTGCTTTCTCATGTGGGCCGGTGAAAATAGAACAGTGACCGACTCACCCGAAGCCCGTCTGCTGATCGTCGAAGACGAGCCCAACATCCTGGAGCTCCTGGCCGCGAGCCTGCGATTCGCCGGGTTCGGGGTGAACACGGCGGGCACCGGCACGGACGCCGTCGCCGCCGTCCAGCGGCACCGCCCCGACCTCATCGTGCTCGACGTCATGCTCCCGGACATGGACGGCTTCGACGTCGTCCGGCGCCTGCGCGGCGGCGGCAGCGACACGCCGGTGGTCTTCCTCACCGCGCGTGACGCCACCGAGGACAAGATCCGGGGCCTGACCGTGGGCGGGGACGACTACGTGACCAAGCCGTTCAGCCTGGAAGAGGTCGTGGCCCGGATCCGGGCCGTGTTGCGTCGTACCGGCTCCGGGGACATGGCTCCCCGGCCGCCCCGGCTCACCTTCGCCGACATCGAGCTCGACGAGGAGAGCCACGAGGTGTGGCGGAACGGCAGGGCGGTGGCGCTGTCGCCGACGGAGTTCAAGCTGCTGCGCTACTTCATGGCCAACGCGGGGCGGGTGCTGTCCAAGGCCCAGATCCTCGACCACGTGTGGGACTACGACTTCCGCGGTGACGTCGGGATCGTGGAGTCCTACGTCTCCGTGCTCCGGCGGAAGATCGACAATGCCGATCCCCGGCTGATCCACACCCTCCGCGGCGTCGGGTACGTGCTGCGCCTGCCGCCGGCGTCGTGATGCTCAGCAGGACCCCGCTGCGGGTGAAGCTGATCGCCGTCACCCTGGTCCTCCTGACGATCGCACTCGCGCTCATCGGCATCGGCAGCGTCTCGATCATGCAGGGTTATCTGATCGACCGCGTCGACGGCCAGATCAACCCGGTCGTCGACAGCGCGCTGCGCCGCCTGCACCGCGACCCGGCCACGCTGGCCGGCAAGCCGATGGCGCCCGACGCCAGGCTGGAGCTCCGCAACCGCGACGGCAAGATCGTCCTCCTGCTCAGCGGCATCGAGGTGCAGGGCAAACCGGGCCCCGCGGTGGCCACCGGGCACGGTGGTGAGCCGTTCGAGAGCGGCGACTGGCGGGTCCGCGCGATCCCGCTGGACGACGGCGGGACCCTCGTCGTGGCGGTGGACATGGGTGAGGTCCGGCAGATCGTCGGCCGGCTCGCCCTGGTGGAACTGCTCGGCGGCGGTGGGTTGGTGCTGATGCTCGCCGGGGCCGGGGTGGTGATCATCCGCCGGAGCCTCCGTCCTCTGGAGGAGATCGAGCGCACCGCCCAGGCCATCGCCGCCGGAGACCTGAGCCGCCGGATCCCCGACGCCGACCCGCGCACCGAGGTGGGGCGCCTCGCCCAGTCGCTCAACGGCATGCTCGCCCAGATCGAGGCGGCCTTCCGGGCCAGGTCGGAGTCGGAGTCCGCGGCCCGCAGCTCCGAGGAGCGCATGCGCAGGTTCGTCGCGGACGCCTCGCACGAACTGCGCACGCCGCTGACCTCGATCCGCGGCTTCGCCGAGTTCTACCGGCAGGCATCCGGGATCGACGCCGGGCCGTTGATGCGGCGGGTCGAGTCCGAGGCGGTCCGGATGGGGCTGCTGGTCGACGACCTGCTGCTGCTCGCCCGGATGGACCAGCAACGGCCGATGGCCATGCGCCCGGTCGACCTGCTCGCCATCGCCGCCGACGCCGTCCACGACGCCCGCATTCTCGCCCCCGACCGTGAGGTCACGCTCTCGGTGGACGGTTCGGCGCTCATCGTCTCCGGCGACGAGGTACGGCTCCGCCAGGTCGTGGGCAACCTCATGACCAACGCGCTCACCCACACCCCGGACCGCTCGCCCATCCGCGTCGCGCTCTCCGGCCAGGACGGCATGGCCGTCGTCGAGGTGGCCGACGAGGGGCCGGGGCTCACCCGGGAGCAGTGCGAGCGCGTCTTCGAGCGGTTCTACCGCGTCGACTCCGCCCGTGGCCGCCGCGCCCCCGAGGACGGCGGCAGCGGGCTCGGCCTGGCCATCGTCGCCGCGATGGTCCAGGCCCACGGCGGTACCGTCGCCGTGGAATCCGAACCCGGTAAGGGCGCGACTTTCCGGGTGTTCCTCCCACTCGCCGCCGAGACCGACTGATCTCCCGCCTCCGGGGCTGATCGGTCCGCCGTTCGCGGGTCCGGCCGCGTCTCGTCTCCGGGATGTCCGGCGCCTTGCCTCCGGGGCCGGCCGGGGGTCTCTCAGGAGGTCCCGGCGCCGGCCTCCGGCCAGCTTCCGTCGGGGAACTCGCCCGTGGTCGCGCCGGGCAGGACCACGCGGTCGTTCTCGCCGAGTCCGGAGGTGATCTCGACGTACCGGTCGCTGCGCACCCCCGTCTTCACGACGCGCTCGCCGCCGCCCTGCACGGTGACCCGGGAGACCCCGCCCGCGGTCCGCACGGCCTGGGCCGGGACGTAGAGCGCCTCCACCGACTCGGCGACGGTCACGGTGACCGTGGCGGTCTGGCCCACCAGGAGGTCGGCCGGGGGCTCGTCGAGGACCACCTTGACGCCGTACCTCACCAGCCGGTCGGTGGTGGTCGCGGTGGGCGCGATGCCGGTCACCGTGCCGGCGTACTTCTTCCCCGGCCGGGTGGCCAGCGTGACCGTCGCCCGCTGCCCCAGCTTGAGGCTGCCGATGTCGGACTCGGTGAACAGCGCCTCCACCTGGAGCTCGTCGAGGTTCCCGATGGTGACGAACGCGCCGGTGCCCGCGCTGTCGCCGACCGCGCCCGCCACGGACATGACGGTGCCGTCCGCGGGGGCGACGATCCGCACGCCGGCCAGTTCCTCCTTGGCGTCGGTGAGTTCGGCCCGCGCCTGCTTCACGCGGACCTCGGCCTGCTCCACGCCGAGCGTCCCCTGCCCGCCGCCTCCGGTGCCGGTGGAGCCGTTCCCCGGGCCGGTGCCGGTGCGGGTCTGCCCGCCGCCGGTGCTGTCCTGTCCCGGGGACGGCGCCGCGATCCGGGGGGCGCCCGCGTCCGTGCCGCCGCCCGGGGTGGGGCATCCGGTGGGCCGGGGGGTGGCGGTTCCGCCGGGGGTGGGCCCGGCCGTCGGGGTAGGCCGGGCGGTCGCGGTGGGCCCGGCCGTCGGACCGCGCTCCGGGCCGTTCGCGCCGTCGTCCCCGGAGCCCGTCGACGGGCCGCGGGACGGGCCCGCGTGCGTGGGCGGCGCCGGGGTCACGGTCACCGTGGCGGTGGCCGTGACCGCCACCGTGGGGGCCGCCGTCACGGTGACGGTGACCGTCGGCGCGGGCTGCGGGGCCTGCTCTCCCGGCCAGGGCGTCTGCCGGTCGGGTCCTGCGGGCCCGGGTGCCGCCGTGGCCCCGGGCGCCGCGTTCTGCGCGGCGGTGGTCGCGTCCGCGGCGGCGGGCCGGGTGGGCGCGGGTATCGGCGCCGCGGCCGGTGCCTGCGCGTGGACGTACGCGGCGGGGGCGATCCCGCCTGCGGGGGCGGCCGGTGCGGTGGGCGCCGGTCCGGGCTTGTCGGCAGTGGCGGGAACGGGGTCCGGCCCGGCTTTCCCGGAGCCGGGCGCGTCGTTCCCGGAGACCACCGGGATGGGGGTGGGTTCCGGCGTAGCCGTGGCGGAGGGTGCGGCGGTGCGGTCCGGTCCCGGCGTGCCGGTTCCGGTGGGGGCGGGGGTGGTGCCCGCCCGCGGGGTCCGGGTCGCCGTCGGCTCGCAGCCCGCCTGGCGCTCCTGGCCGGACTGGTCCGATCCCGTCAGGCCCGACCTCGTCCCGTTCTGCCCCTGGCCGGGTGACGGGGTCGTCGCCGCGCTGGTCGCCTTATCCAATGCCTCCTCGGCCGCGGCCAGCCGCGCCTTCGCCTCGGCGTAGCGCTCGCGGGCGGGCGCGGAGCCGATCCTGGCGAGCACGTCGCCCTTGTCGACCTTGTCGCCGGCCTTGACGTAGACCTTCGTGACCGTGCCCGACCCGCCGAAGCCCAGCTCCCGGGTGCCGCCGTCCACGGTGGAGCCCGCGGCCGACACCTCGGCGGTCACTGTCCCCCGCCTGGCCGCGGCCAGCTCCACCCGGGGCTCTCCCGCCGAGCCGTCGTCGAGCGCGACGACCACGCCGCCGCCCACCAGGAGGAGGGCGGCCAGGGCGAGTCCTCCCACGCGCACGTTCTTCGGGAGATGGGTCGGTCTCATGACGGACCATCCTGGACTGCCTGATTCACAGCATGCTCACAGGAACCTGAAGGTTTGCTGTGTGTCATCCAGGGGTAAGCGGCGCCTACAGCAAACCTTCAGCTTTCGTCGGGGAAACCTCAAGCCTGGTGCGCCAAGGTCGGACGCTGTGAAGTTGTCGACCAAGCGCGGAGCGCTGATCGTGAACGGGACCCTGGCGGTCCTGTTGCTGGGCGGCGCGGGGGTCGCCTACTCCTCACTCGGCGGCGGTGCCGTCTCCTCCGCCTCCTCCGACACGGCGGTGCGGACCGTTCCGGTGACCCGGACCACGGTCGTGGCCTCGGTCTCGGCCTCCGGCACCGTGGACAGCGCCCGGACCCGCTCCCTCGGCTTCGGGTCGAGCGGCACCGTCGAGAAGATATACGTCAAGGTCGGCGACAAGGTCACCAAGGGCCAGGTTCTCGCCCGGCTGGACGACTCCTCCGCACGGGAGAGCCTCGACGCGGCCGCCGCCGCCCTCGACTCCGCGGACGACGACACCTCGACCGCCGCGGGCTACGCCGAGTACGTCACGGCCAGGAACGCCTACCGGGCCGCCCGGCGCGCGGTGGCGGGCACCGTCATCAAGGCCCCGTTCGCCGGCACGGTCACCGCCGTCAACGGCACGGTCGGTGGCTCCTCCGGCGCGTCCGGCCCGTCGGGGAACGCGTCCTCGGCGGGCGCGGGCGGCTCCGGCGGTTCCGGAGGGGCGAACGGCGCGGGCGCCTCCGGCGGCTCGGGGGGATCGAGCGGCGCGGGCGGGTTCATCGAGATCGCCGACACCCGGAAGCTCCAGCTCGTCGGCACCTTCACCGAGTCCGACGTCACCAGGCTCAAGGTCGGGCAAGCGGCCTCCATCCGGTTCGACGCGCTGCCGGGCGTCACCGCGGCGGGCAAGATCACGCAGATCCAGCCGACCGCGAGCACCAGCAACAACGTGGTCCAGTACCCGGTGACGATCTCCTTCACCGAGGTGCCGGACGAGGTCCGGCTGGGCCAGACGGCGACGGTGGAGGTCGTCGTCGAGCAGGCGGAGAACGTGCTCGCCGTCTCGTCCACGGTCATCTCCACCGCGGGTGGCCGGAGCACCGTGACCGTCCTGCGGGACGGCCGTCAGGTGCCCACCCCGGTGGAGGTCGGCGTCAAGGGCAACGCGTTCACCGAGATCACCTCGGGACTCGCCGAGGGCGACCAGGTCGTCCGCCCGGCGACCACCGGGACCACCCAGCAGGGCGGGTTCCCCGGCCTGGGCGGCAACCGGGGCGGCATGGGGGGCATCGGCCGATGACCGTCCCCGTCCTGTCCCTGCACGACATCACCAAGGTCTACGGCCGCGGGGACGCCGAGGTCCGGGCACTGCGCGGGGTGTCGCTCAGCGTCGAGCGGGGCGACTACGTCGCCATCATGGGGGCGTCGGGTTCCGGCAAGTCCACGCTCATGAACATCCTCGGCTGCCTGGACGTGCCCTCCTCCGGCCGTTACCTGATCGACGGCACCGATGTCGGGTCGCTGGACGAGCGCCGGCTCGCCGTCCTGCGCAACCGGAAGATCGGGTTCGTCTTCCAGTCGTTCAACCTCATCCCCCGGATGAGCGCGCTCGCCAACGTCGAGCTGCCGATGGCCTACGGCGGGGTCGGCGCGGCCGAGCGGCGGACCCGCGCCCTGGCGGCCCTGGAGCAGGTCGGCCTGTCCGACCGGGTCCGTCACGAGCCCAACGAGCTGTCCGGCGGCCAGCAGCAGCGGGTCGCCGTGGCGCGGGCGCTGGTCACCGCGCCCGCGCTTCTGCTCGCCGACGAGCCGACCGGCAACCTCGACACCACCTCGACCGAGGACGTGCTCCGGATCCTCGACCGGCTGAGCGTCTCGGGCCGGACCATCGTGCTCATCACCCACGAGGACGACGTGGCCACCCACGCCAAGCGGGTCATCCGCCTGGTGGACGGTCAGATCGTCGAAGACCGCCGGCAGGCCCCGGTCGACGGGCTCCCGCCCCGCGCGGCGGAGGTCGCCCCGTGAGCTGGTTCGAGGTCCTGCGGTTCGCGCTCCGCGGGCTGGCCGCCAACAAGCTGCGCAGCTTCCTGACCACGCTGGGCATCCTCATCGGGGTCGCGGCGGTGATCCTGCTGGTCGCCTTCGGCGAGGGCGCCTCGCAGAGCATCCAGCAGAGCATCCAGCGGCTCGGCGCCAACACCCTGACGGTCTCCGCCTCCTTCTCCGGGGGCGGGCCGCAGGGCGGCTTCGGCGGCGGGGCGCAGCTCGGCGGCAGGTCGCAGGGCGGCCCGCGCACGCAGGCCAGGCCGCTCACCCTGGACGACGCCAGAGCGCTGGCCGACAAGGAGCAGGCCCCCTCGGTGCGGAGCGTCTCCCCGGTGGTGACCGCCAACGGCACCACCGCCGTCCACGAGGGCGCCAGCCATACGATCGGGCAGCTCGTCGGCACCTACCCCAGCTACTTCGAGGCGACGAACAAGCCCGTCGCGACCGGCTCCTACTTCGTCAACGACGACGTGCTCGCCGCCAGGAAGGTCATGGTGGTCGGGCAGACCGTGGTCGAGGAGCTGTTCGGCTCGGCGAACCCCATCGGCCGCCAGGTGAGCGTCTCCGGGGTGCCCTTCACGGTGATCGGGGTGCTCAAGGAGTCGGGCTCCTCGGGGCTGCAGGACGCCGACGACGTGGCCATCGTGCCGCTGCCCGCCGTGCAGCAGAGCCTGACCGGGTTCGGCCCGCTCGGCTCGATCATCGTGCAGGCGACCGGTGCGGACGCCACCGACACGGCGCAGGCCGAGGTGACCGCGATCCTCAACCAGCGTCACGGCATCACCCCGACGGGTGTCGCGGACTACCGGATCCTGAACCAGGCCACCCTGCAGGAGACCGTCAGCTCGACCATCGGCATCTTCACGACCCTGCTCGGCGCGGTCGCCGCCATCTCCCTGCTGGTCGGCGGCATCGGCATCACCAACATCATGCTCGTCACCGTCACCGAACGGACCAGGGAGATCGGCATCAGGAAGGCCATCGGCGCCCCCAGGAGCGCCATCCTCGGTCAGTTCCTGCTGGAGGCGACGGTGCTGAGCCTGGTGGGCGGTCTGTCGGGCGTCGTGGTCGCGTTCGTCGGCACCCGGTTCACGATCGCCGGGATCGAGCCCGTGCTCGTGCCGTCCTCGATCGTGCTGGCCCTGGGGGTCTCCGTGGGCATCGGGCTGTTCTTCGGCGGCTACCCGGCCAACCGGGCGGCCAAGCTCCGGCCCATCCAGGCCCTGCGCCACGAGTGACCTGTACGGCTTACCAAGGAGAGACAGAGATGGGCGGCAACGCGGACGGGACCGTCCCGGCTGAGAAGACGCTGGAGACCTCCCCGTTCCCGGGTGACCTGGACCGCGAGCTGGCCCCCCGGCCGCGGCGGAGCGTTTCCACGCTCACCCTCGTGCTGGGGGCCGGGGTGGTCCTCGTCGCCGGTGTGATCATCGGCATCCAGGCGCAGAAGGCGATGGGCGGCCCGGTTGTCGTGCCGGGCGCGGCGATGCGTCAGGCCCCCGCCGGACCGGGCGCCGGCGGGTACGGCGGCTTCGGGGGCATGCGACAGGACGGCCAGACCGGCCGGCAGGGCCTCCAGGGCGGCCAAGGCCTCCAGGGCGGTCAAGGGCTCCAGGGCGGTCAAGGGCTTCAAAGCGGCGGCCGGGGCGGCATGACCGTCGGCACGGTGCAGCGTGTGGAGGACGGCACGATCTACGTCCGGACCGTGGACGGGTCCGTGGTGACCGTGAAGACCACGGACAAGACGGCCGTACGGGTCACGAAGGAAGGCGAGGTCGCCGACCTCAAGCCGGGCGGCACGGTGATCGTCCAGGGCAGCCGGGCCGAGGACGGCTCGGTCACCGCGACCGCGATCAACGAGGGGGGCGGGCGCCGGTGACCCGGTTCTCAGGAAACGTTCAGCCCCGGCTGAGCTGCGTTCCAGAGAGGTGAGCGAGCCTCGGGGTGTGTTGGACAGAGCAGAAGCCCGATTGCTGGTCGTAGACGACGAACCGAACATCAGGGAACTGCTCTCGGCCAGCCTGCGCATGTCGGGGTTCGAGGTGGTGACCGCGGTGGACGGCCGGGAGGCCGTGCACTTCGCCGAGCGGGTCCGCCCCGACCTCGTCGTGCTGGACGTGATGCTGCCGGACATGGACGGTTTCGCCGTGGCGGGACGGCTGCGGGAGATGAGCGGGCAGGTGCCCGTGCTCTTCCTGACCGCCCGTGACGCCACCGACGACAAGGTCGCCGGGTTGCGCGTGGCCGACGACTACGTGACCAAACCGTTCAGCCTGGAGGAGGTCCTCGCCCGGATCCGGGCCGTGCTGCGCCGTACCAGGGGAGACCTCGACCTCCCCGCCCGGCTGCAGGTCGGCGACCTGGAGCTGGACGAGGAGGCGCACCAGGTCTGGCGGTCGGGCGTTCCGGTGCGGCTCTCGCCGACCGAGTTCAAGCTGCTGCACTACTTCATGGTCAACAGCGGCAGGGTGCTGTCCAAGGCGCAGATCCTCGACCACGTCTGGAACTACGACTTCGGCGGCGACGCCGGGGTGGTCGAGTCCTACGTCTCGTACCTGCGCCGGAAGGTCGACACCGCTGAGCCGCGCCTCATCCACACACTGCGTGGAGTGGGCTATGTCCTGCGACCACCCCAGAATGATTGAATTTTCAGCCTATATTCAGGTTCGCCAGATCTGATCCTGAGTTTCGTCTGCTCCAATGAGCAGTGCGTGACCCCCGATCACCCCGGCATCGAACAGCGGGTTCGGGCTCGCCTCCAGCTGCGGGGGAGACGAGCCCGGCACAGACCCGTCCGTGAGACCCGGGGCACGGCCCCACCGCTTTACCGAGTTCGCCCCCGTAACCCGGTCGAGCGGTGGGGCCGAATCGCGTTAGGGCGCCCGCCCCCGGGCAGGAACGACCGTATGGATGGTGACGACGGTCTGCTCGGGACGCTGCGGGAACTGCGGCGCCTCCTCGACCGTGACCTGTTCCCCCTCGCCGTCGGCGACGTGGGGGCCGACCGCGCGGTGCTGCGTGAGCTGACCGGTCAGCTCGACGACTACCTCATCCCGCGCCTGGGCGCGATCGACGCCCCGCTGCTGGCCGTCGTCGGCGGCTCCACCGGGGCCGGCAAGTCCACGCTGGTCAACTCCCTGGTCGACGCGGACGTCTGCCGGCCCGGCGTGCTGCGCCCCACGACGCTGGCCCCCACCCTGGTCACCAGCCCCGCCGACCGCGAATGGTTCGCCGCCCGGCACGTCCTGCCGGGCCTGCCCCGGGTCACCGGGGACGGCGGAGGTGAGCCCGGCACGCTCCGGGTGGTCACTGTCCCGAGTCTGCCGCCCGGCCTGGCCCTGCTCGACGCCCCCGACATCGACTCGGTCGTCGCCGCCAACCGCGAGCTGGCCGCGCAGCTGCTCGCCGCCGCCGACCTGTGGCTGTTCACCACCACGGCCGCCCGCTACGCCGACGAGGTCCCCTGGGGCTTCCTGCGCGCGGCCAGGGAACGGAGCACCGCCCTGGCCGTCATCCTGTCCCGCGTCCCACCGGAGGCCCTGGGCGTGGTGGACAAGGACCTGGCCCGGCTGCTCGCGGCCAACGGGCTGGGCGGGACGCGTCTGTTCGAGGTGCCCGAGCTGGTCCTGCCGGAGGAGAACGCCCGGCTGCCGCGCCCGGCGGTCCAGCCGATCGTCGACTGGCTCACCGCCATCGCCGCCGACGCGCGCTCCCGCGCCGAGGTGGTGCGCCAGACCCTGTCCGGCGCGCTGGAGAGCCTCGCCACCCGTGTCCCCGCGCTCGCCCGCGCGGTCGACCGCCAGCACGCCACGGCCGAGGAACTGCGCGCGATGACGCGGGCCGCCTACGCCGCCGGGCTGTCCTCCTTCGACGACGGCATGCTGGACGGGTCGCTGCTGCGCGGGGAGGTGCTGGCCCGCTGGCAGGACTTCATCGGCACCGGCGACCTGATGCGCTCCCTGGAGACCCGGGTCGGCTGGTTGCGTGACCGCCTCGTGGCGTTCTTCACCGGGCGCCCCGCGCCCGAGAGCGAGCTCCGGATCGCGCTGGAGAGCGGGGTGGAGGCCCTGATCAGGGCCTCGGCGGACGGCGCCGCCGAGCGCCTGCTGGAGTCGTGGTCGTCGCACCCGGCAGGGCGCGCGCTCCTCGAAGGGCAGGGGGTCGCCGCCGCCGGACGCCTCGGCCGGGCCTCGGCCGAGCTGCCCGCGCGGGCGGAGGCGGCGGTCCGCGACTGGCAGGCGTACGTGCTCGACCTGGTCCGCAAGGAGGGTGCCGACAAGCGCACCACCGCCCGGCTCACCTCCTTCGGCGTCAACGGGGCGGGGCTGCTGCTGATGCTCGCCGTGTTCGCCTCGACCGGCGGCCTGACCGGGATCGAGGTCGGCATCGCCGGTGGCACCAGCGTGCTGAGCCAGAAACTCCTGGAGGCCGTCTTCGGCGACCAGGCCGTACGCACCCTCACCGCCAAGGCCCGCTCCGACCTGCGCGCCCGCGTCGCCATCCTCCTCGGTACGGAGGCCGCCCGCTTCACCGACCTCCTCGACGCCGTCCAGCCCCCCGAGGACGTCGCCCCCGCCCTGCGCGCCACCGCGCACGCCGTACGGGATCACCTGCGCGAGATCCCCGTCGGAGCACCCCCGGCCGGACTCCCGTCCGGTCCGCCGCCCGGCTCCCGCGAGCTTCCTTCGGGGGTGGGGAGCCTGGCCGACGTACGGGGAGACGGGGGTGCGCGTGCCATCCGGGAAGGGGGCGCTCCGCGGCCGCCCGAGGCTCCGCGTCCGGGCGGCGGACCGGCGGCCGCCGGAGAGGGGGGCGAGGCGTGAAGCTGCTGCGGCGTGAGAAGGCGATCCCGCTGGACGACCGGCTGGCGGCCCTGGCGCGCGCCGCCGACCTGGCCGACGGGCGGCTGGACGCCGGGGCGGTCGCCGCGGCGCGGTCGGTGGTCTCGCGTGCCGGGACACGCCGGAGCCTGTCGGTCGACCACACCGCGGTCGCGCTGGCCGGGGCCACCGGCAGCGGCAAGTCCTCGCTGTTCAACCTGCTGTCCGGCACCTCGCTGGCCGCGGTCGGGGTCACCCGCCCGACCACCTCGACGGCGCAGGCCGCCCTCTGGGCGGGCACCGGGGCGGGGCCGCTGCTCGACTGGCTCCAGATCCCCCGCCGCCACGAGCTGCTCGGCGGCTCCGGCCTCTCCGGCGGGGCGGACGGCGAGGCCGCCGGGCTGATCCTGCTCGACCTGCCCGACCACGACTCGATCGAGCCGTCGCACCGGCTGGAGGTGGACCGGCTCGTCGAGCTGGTCGACCTGCTGGTGTGGGTGCTCGACCCGCAGAAGTACGCCGACGCGGCCGTCCACGACCGCTATCTGCGGCCGCTGGCCCGGCACCGGGACGTCACGGTCGTCGTCCTCAACCAGGTCGACCGGCTCTCCCCGGCCGCCGCGGAGCGGTGCCTCACGGACCTGGGGCGGCTCCTGGCGGAGGACGGCCTGGCCGGGGTGCCCGTCCTCGGGGTCTCGGCCCGCACCGGACAGGGCGTCCCCGAGCTGCGCTCCCTGCTGACCTCCCGGGTCGCCGACCGGCGGTCCTGGGCCGCGCGCCTGGCCGCCGACGTCGGCACCGTCGCGGACGCCCTCCTCGACGCCTCCACCACCACCGCCCCCGGCGGTGACCTTTCCCGTCCCGCGGCGGAGACCACCCATGTTCCCGCCGCCGGGGCCGTCCCGGGTTCCGCGACCGTCTCCGGTTCCGCGACCGTCTCCGGTTCTCCGGCCGTCTCCGGTTCTCCGGCCGTTCCGGGGCGGTCGGCCGCCTCCGGGGCCCCGGCCGGTCTCGGCCGGTCGGCCGTCCCCGGCCCGCACGCCGGTCCGGGCTCCGGCGCCGGAGCGCGTACGGGCCCCGGCGCGGAGACCGGCGACGGGGTCGGCGAGGGCGTGACGGCGAAAGCGCGGGAGACGGCGGACAGGCTGGCGGGGCCGCTGGGGGACGCCCTCGCGGAGGCGGCGGGAGTGCCGACGGTGGTGCGCGCCGTGGCCAAGGCGCACCGGCACCGCTCCGTCGCGGCGACCGGGTGGCCGCCCACCCGGTGGATCCGCAGGTTCCGGCCCGACCCGCTGCGCCGCCTGCGTCTCGGACTCCCCGCGGGCCCGCCCGCCGGAGAGATCGTCGGGCGGACGTCGCTCCCCGCCGTGACCGTCGTCCAGCGGTCCCGGATGGACACCGCGATCCGGGAGGCCGCCGAGGTCGCCGCGGCGGGGCTGCCCGCACCGTGGGCGGCGGCCGTGCGGCGGGCGGCCCGGTCACACGGGGACGAACTGGAGGACGGCCTGGACCGGGCCGTGGCGAGCACGTCACTCGGGGCGTCCCGGCGGCCCCTGTGGTGGCGGCTGGCCGGGACGGCGCAGTGGCTGGCGCTCGCGGTGGTGCTCGCCGGAGGGCTCTGGCTCCTCGGCCTGCTCGCCCTCGACTATCTGCGGCTCCCGCAGCCGTACCTGCCGACCGCGGGCGAGCTGCCCTGGCCCACCCTGCTGCTGGTCGGCGGCGTCCTGCTCGGGCTGGTGATCGCGCTGCTCTCTCGTGCGGCGGCCTGGCTCGGCGGGCGGCGTCGTGCCCGTAGGGCGGCCAGGGCGCTCCGGGCGGGCGTCGACCAGGTCACCCATGAGCTCGTGCTGGACCCGGTGGCGGGGGAGCTGTCCCGATATCACCGCTTCACCGAGGCGGCCACGACGGCCCGGGGCGGAGACTAGGTCCTCGGTGCTGCGACCGGAAAAGCTCGCCGGGTCGTCCGGCGCACCGCCGCGTGCCGAACCTGGACGGTCGTCGGCCGGTGGCCCGCAGAGGTCTCCGGTCACCGCATCAGCCGACCGGCGGCGCTTCCCACGGAGAGGGGGAACCGCGGCGGGGAGGTGAGGCGTGCCTGCCCCGGGGACGGCCGGAACGGTGTCGCCGCCCGGGACCGGTTCCGGACTGCGCCGGGTGCTCCCGGGACCGAGCGTTTCCAGGGTCGAGCGCCTCCCGATCGGAGGGGGACGGATCGGACGGGGCGCAGCCGATCAAGCGTCTGGTCGTCCGTCTCTCAGGAGGCGCTCATCTTCTTCCTCACCACCGGGCCGGACCGGTCACGCCGGTCGGGACGTCAGGTGAGGAGCCTTCGTGGGGATCTCCAGGGGACTTCGCGGGTCTCCCGGGGCCTCGCGGGGGTCGTGAGAGGGCTTTGTCAGGGGACGAGGTTCACGTAGTAGCGGGAGTAACCGTTCATGTCGACCAGGCGCATGCCGACGAGCCTGGCCGCGGTGCTGCCGATGTTGATGCAGGAGTCGAAGGCGGTCTGGTAGACGTAGACCGGCCCGTAGGGGCCGGTCCAGACGGCCCCGTCGGCGGCCTCGGCGTAGTAGGCGGCGTACCGGTTGTTGGTGTTGAGCACGTACGCCTCTCCGCCCGGATCGATGGCCCACCAGCCCCGGGTGCCCCACTGGCCGTAGTCGCGGCAGCCGTCGGGGCTGTAGAACATGATCGCGACCCACACCCTGGAGGTGTAGCGGTTGCGGAAGCGCAGTTCCATGGCCTACTCCTCCGATTCCGTGAATCGCTGGACGAGCGGCCTGGCGTCGAGCGCCTGCTCGGCCACGGGGGGCAGCTGGTGGTCGCCCGCCGCGGCGACGGCGAAGCGGTCCGCCGTCCCCGGACGCGCGTTCGACTCGCCTGTTTCGGCTGCTGTCGCGTTCGCGAACGCCCCTCTCGGGTCGGTGGGGTGTTCGGTGCCGTTGTCCGGCATGTGGCTCACCTACATTCTTCGGATGCGTAGGGTGATTAATCGATAACATAAAGTCACCACCAAGGTCATATAAAGAGCCGATTTTCCTTCTGGCAAAATGCGATGGCCGGTCACCGGAGCGAAACGGGGTGAAGCAGGAGCTACTCATCTCGTGTAATGGCAGCCTTGGCCATGTTCCTCCACCGCCGGCGCCCCACGGACGATGCTTTCCGGCGCCGGCATCTCCCCTGAACGCACAGAACGAATGGAGTGGGAATGAATCTGCTGCCCTTCGCCGCGGAGTACGCGGCTGCGGTCGCGGGCTGGCCCGTCTCGTCGCGGGAGGTCGCGATGTGGTGCGGGCGGCAGGAGTTCCCCATGCCGGCGCAGATCGTCGCCGGTTGGCACGAGGCGGAGGACGTGCGGTCCTACATGCTCGTCGAGGGCCAGGACCTGCTCGGCTACGGGGAGCTGTGGTTCGACACCGAGGAGGACGAGGTCGAGCTCGCCCGGATCATCGTGGCACCCGGTACCCGCGGGAAGGGGATCGGGCGGGAACTGGTGCGAGGGCTGACCGGGCTGGCCCGGGAGGCGGGCTACCCGGATGTCTTCATGCGGGTGCACCCGGACAACGACCAGGCCCTGCGGTGCTACCGGGGAGCCGGTTTCCTGCCCGTCGACGCCGACCTGGCCGCGACGTGGAACGCCGCCCAGCCGGTCGACTACGTCTGGCTGCGGCACGCCGGCCCGGAGAGCTGACGGCCGTCGCGAGCGTGACGCTCAATGCTCCGCGTCCAGCGCGTTCATGAGGGCTGGATGTTCATCGGCACCCGCGCGTGACTCTTCCTGATCGACAGGCAGCGGAAGTTCTGCGGCGAAAGCATCGGCCGCCAGTTCCCTCGTGGTGCGGGAAGTGTGAACACCTGGATCCGCCGAGTACTCGGCGTTGGCGCGCCGCTGAGGGCTTCCGCCCCGCCCCGGAGGGCGGGGCGTCCGTCCCCGGGCGTCCGACGGACGTCGTGATCTCGTGGGGTCAGTCGAAGTGGCGGTGTTTCACGTTGTTCAGGAAGGCGGTCCATTGGTCGGGGGTGAGGATGAGGGCGGGGGCGTGGGGGTTTTTGCTGTCGCGGATGGCTTTGTGGCCGCCGGACAGGCTGGCGATCTCGACGCAGTCGCTCCCGTCGTCGCCGGAGAGGGTGGACTTGCGCCACCGGGCGGTGGGGAGTTCCCGGGTCAGGTCGTCCATCTGCGCATCGTCTCCTTGATCAGGCTGAGTGACTCGCGCCGAGACAGGGCGTCGGCCCGGATCGCGTCGTATCTGAACGCCAGGTTCTTCAGGTCGTCGGACCGGTCGCTGACCCGGTCGTCCATGCTCTGCGAGTCGATGTAGGCCACGGGACGGTTTCCCCTCGGCAGGTCCGCAAGGGTGAAACTTCCCAGCAAGCCAAGCACGTTCCGCGCCGCGTAAGGAAGGATCTGCAGGGATATACGCAGGTTCTCCCCAGCGTCGAGAAGATGCTCGAACTGCTCCCTCATCACGTCCGGTTCCGCGATGGGGCGGTGCAGCACACCCTCGTCCAGGACGACCCAGAGCATCGGCGGCATCGGCCGGTTCAGGATCCGCTGTCGTTCCATCCGGGCCGCGACGTTCTCCCCGGCCTGCTCGGGGGTGGTGCCGGGTTTGCGGCTCAGGATGGCCCGCGCGTAGCCCTCGGTCTGAAGGAGGCCGGGCACCATCAGAGAAGCCCATATGCGCAGGGCCTCCGCCTCGCGTTCGAAGTCGAGCCAGGGACGGAACCACCGGGGGAGCTGGGTCTCCGCGCGGTTCAGGCGGTCGAGCAGGCCGGTGAGCGTCGTTCCCAGGCTGAGGGCGTCGTCCACCTTGCGCGCCAGCTCCAGGGTCGGCGCGCGGTGGCCGTTCTCGATCATGCTGAGCTGGCTGATCGACAGATGGATCGCCGCGCAGAGCTTTCGCTGGCTGAATCCCGCGGCGAGTCGGAATTTGCGTAGTTCTGCCCCGAATCGAATTCGCGGGGAAATGTAGGGATCGGGGTCCTGTGTCGGTTCTGTCGCCGGTTCCTCTTCCGTTTTCGGGGGGACGGTCATCGCCGGGCTCCTTTCGGTTTCACCGGGCCGGTTTCAGGTCATTGTCGAGGGCGTTTCCCTTGTTGGGGGAGGGGTTCGCAAAACTGTGAACACATTGCGGACCCGGTTGTCCGTACACGCGTCCACGATTTTGCGACCTTATGGATACCGAGCCGAAACCGCGCCGGCGCCTCAGCCGGCGGCCGGAGCGAGACGGAAAATCAGCCTTATTCGGTTGGGGAGGCAAACCCATGAATCCGGAGACACCCAGAGAGGTCTTCCTGCCCGGCGAGCCCGAATCCGTTTCGCGGGCGCGCGGCGAGGTCCGTGAATGGCTCGGGGAGGATCACCCCGCCTACGAGAACGCGCGGCTGGTCGTCTCGGAGCTCGTGACCAACGCCGTACGGCACGCCCGGCACGGTGTCACCGGGTGCGCTCCCGTCCCCCCGCTGGTCCTCCGGCTGGCGGCTCACGGTGACCTGCTGCGCGTCGAGGTCGCGGACGCGGGCCTGTCCGCCGAGGATCCCCGCGTCCGTTCGGCCCCGATCGTCTTCCTCGCGGAGGGCGGCCGGGGCCTGGCGATCGTCAGCGCGCTGTCGGGCGGGAACTGGGGCTGTCGCTCGCACGACCCGGAACCCGGCCGGACCGTCTGGTGCGAGATCCCCGCCACCCCGTCGTCCTCCGAGGACGTGGTTCCGGACGCCTTACGCGGAGCGGGTCTGAGAATCTTCGGCTAGACCGAAGATATCTTCGGTTATACCGAACATCCAGTCACCGGGACGGGCCCCGGGGCAACGCTTCACCGCGCCTGCTCCAGCCCGCGATTACGCGAGATCCCGGCTGTCTCAGAACAGCCCGAGATGGCCGAGGAGCTTGTCGGCGGCGTCGATGAGTGAACGTGCGGCCGCTATGGCGTGGTCCGCTTCGGCTTCTTCGACGGCCTCGTCAGGGAACTCCGGGTATTCGAGCTCGTTGCGTCTGCGGCGCAAGGTGCCGTACGGCTCGAATGCGGGACCGAACTGCCGGATCACGGTCTGCTGGACGGCGTAGTGGCCGCCGGAGGTGGTGGCGCGTAGTCCTTGCTGTGCGAGAAGGCCGGCGCAGGCGAATCGCGCGGCGTCGTAGGCGAGAGTGTAGGCCGAGTTCGGGTCGGTTGCTTTGAGCCCCTCGGCGCTGGCGAGGGTGGTGGCTGCTTTCTCCAGCCACCCGCTGCCGTCGGCGGCGTCCCCGCGAACGCGCTGGAGTTCGCCGGAGACCAGCATCCGTTCGACGTCGGCTTCGCCACGTGTCCAGCGGGTCATGGGGGTGGTGTCTCCGATCGTGTGGGGAGGTCGGCGGTCAAGTCGATCACAGGAGCGGACTTGATCTGCCGGATGAGGGCGTCGGACTCCGCGTCCCAGCGACGCGGGGAGGCGAGGACGGGATTGACCGGCATACCGATGCGTTCCTGAGCACGGTCGGCGGCGGCGTAGAGGGCGGTCCGGTCGACCTCGCCGACGACAAGTATGTCGATGTCGTGGGGGACCGGTCCCGGATTTCCCGCATGACGGGCGGCCCAGGAGCCGAAGACGAGCAGGCGCTCGATGCCGGGGATGCCGGCGAACTCCTCGCTGATGACGGCACGGGGACCGTACATGTAGCTCAGGATCTCGGCCAGGGGCTGGAACAGGGGATGGTCGGGGTTGGCGTGCAGGACGCGGGAGCGTCCGAGCTCGGTCGCGGTGATCAACTGTGCCTCGACGAGGCGGCGTATCTCAGGATGCAGGGTGGAGGGGGCTACGCCGAGTTCTCGGGAAAGAGAGGCCAGAGTCCAGTTCTGCCGGGACCGGAGATAGAGGGCGGCGAGGAGTTCCGCCTGGGTGCGGCTCTTGAAGATCGGAACGACTGGAGCTGCGGCGCTTCGCATAAACCGAAGATATCTTCGGTTATACCGAACATCCAGTCACCGGGACGGGCCCCGGCGCAACGCCGTCGCGGCGTCCTGGAGCGCGTCGAGCAGGGGGACGAGGAGCGGGTGGCGTTCCGCGCCGCGGCGTACGGCGGCGAAGACGCGGCGCTCCGGGCCCGGGACCGGGCGGATCACCACGCCGGACAGGTCGGTGTCGCGCAATGCCAGGCGCGGCACCATCGCCACGCCCGCCCCGGCGGCGGCCAGCGCGACCACCGCGCTGAAGTCGTCGGAGGAGTGCGCGAACGCGGGGGTGAAGCCCGCGTGCTCGCAGGCCAGCGCGATCACGTCGTGGCAGGGGTTGCCCGGATAGGGGCCGATCCAGATCTCGCCGGACAGGTCCGCGACGGTGAGACCGCCCCACGGGGACGTCACGCACGTGTTTTCCACCGTGCGCGGGTTCATGCTTGCCGTGCGCGGGTTCGTGTCCGGCGTGCCCTGGCCCGTGTCCGGCGTGCGCGGCTCCGCGGGCGGCTCTCCCGGAGCTCCGGGGCCACCCGCGAGGGGATGGTCGCGGGGGAGCACCACGTCGAACGGCTCCGAGTAGAGCGGGAGGCGCGACAGGCGCCGGTCGTCCTCGGCGGGGGCGCCCCGGTACTCCACGGCGACGGCCACGTCCACCGCGCCGTCGAGGACCATGGTGAGGCTCTGGTCGCCCTCGGCGTCCAGGACGCGCACCCGGATGCCCGGCTCCTTCTCCCGGAGCACCGCCATCGCGGGCGCCACGACCAGCCCGATCGCGGTGGCGAAGGAGGCGACCTTCACCTCGCCCGCCGTACCCGCCGTGTACGCGGCGATGTCGGCCCCGGCGCGCTCCAGCTGGGCGAGCACCTCGTTGGCGTGGCCGAGCAGGATGCGCCCGACGGCGGTGAGCCGCGCTCCCCGGCCGTCGCGCTCCAGCAGCCGGTGGCCCACCTCGTGCTCCAGGGCGACGAGCTGCTGGGAGACCGCGGACGGGGTCAGGTGCAGCGCGGCGGCCGCCGCGGTGACCGTCCCGTGGTCGGCCACCGCGCGCAGGGTCCGCAGCCGCCGTGTGTCAATCACCATGCCATTGTCACCGGGGCCGTCTCGTGCTCCGGCGGAAGGTCGTCCGGGGACGCGGATCGCCTCGGGCACGTCTCCCGGTCCGTCCCGGGACATCCGCCTCCCGGGGCGCGGGTCATCCCCGGGCCGCGACGAAGGCGGCCACCGCGCGGTCGACGTCCTCGGTGGTGTGGGCCGCCGAGAGCTGGACGCGGATCCGGGCCTGGCCGTGCGGGACGACCGGGTAGGAGAAGCCGATCACGTAGATGCCCTGTTCCAGCAGGCGCTCGGCCATCGCGGCGGCCTCGGCGGCGTCGCCGATCATCACCGGGACGATGGGGTGGTCGCCGGGCAGGATGTCGAACCCGGCCTCGGTCATCCTGGTGCGGAACCGCGCGGTGTTGGCGCGCAGCCGCTCGCGGGCCTCGCCGGAACCGCTGATCAGGTCGAGGACCCGCAGTGACGCGGCGGCGATCACCGGGGCGAGCGAGTTGGAGAACAGGTAAGGGCGGGAGCGCTGGCGCAGCAGCTCGCAGATCTCCCTGCGGGCCGCGACGTAGCCGCCGCTGGCACCACCCAGCGCCTTGCCGAGCGTGCCGGTGAGGATGTCGACCCGGTCGCGCACGCCGTGCAGCTCGGGGGTGCCTCCGCCGTGCTCGCCGACGAAGCCGACGGCGTGCGAGTCGTCCACCATGACCATGGCCCCGTACTTCTCGGCGAGGTCGCAGATCTCGCCGAGCGGCGCGACGTAGCCGTCCATGGAGAAGACGCCGTCGGTGACGATCAGCTTGCGCCGGGCGTCCGCGGCCTCCTTCAGCCGGGCCTCCAGCTCGGCCAGGTCACGGTTGGCGTAGCGCAGGCGGCGGGCCTTGGACAGGCGGATGCCGTCGATGACGCTGGCGTGGTTGAGCGCGTCGGAGATCACCGCGTCGCGGTCGTCGAGCAGCGTCTCGAACACACCGCCGTTGGCGTCGAAGCAGGAGCTGTACAGGACGGTGTCCTCCTGGCCGAGGAAGTCCGACAGCCGCGCCTCCAGCTCCTTGTGCACCTGCTGGGTGCCGCAGATGAAGCGGACCGAGGCCATGCCGAAGCCCCAGTGGTCCAGCGCCTCCTTGGCGGCGGCGATCACCTCCGGGTGGTCGGCCAGGCCCAGGTAGTTGTTGGCGCAGAAGTTCAGCACCTCGCCGCCGCCGGCGACGCGGACGTCGGCCCGCTGCGGGGTGGTGAGGACCCGCTCGGGCTTGAGCAGCCCCGCGGAGGCGATCTCGTCGAGGGTGGCGCGCATGTCGGCACGGACGTTGTCGAACATCAGGCGGTCCAATCCAGGATGACCTTGCCGGTCTTGCCGCTCGCGGCGGTGTCGAAGGCCGCGTCGAAGTCGCGGTACGAGAAGCGGTCGGTGATGACGGGGGAGAGGTCGAGCCCTTTCTCCAGCAGCACGGACATGGCGTACCACGTCTCGTACATCTCGCGGCCGTAGATGCCCTTGATGGTGAGCATGGAGGTCACGACCGTCGCGAAGTCGACGGCGAACTCCTCGGCGGGCAGCCCCAGCATGGCGATCTTCCCGCCGTGCGCCATGCAGGCGATCATTTCGCGGAGCGCCCGCGGGTTCCCCGACATCTCCAGGCCCACGTCGAAGCCCTCACGCATGCCCAGCCGCCGCATGCCCTCGGCGACGGGCGTCTCGGCGACGTTGAGCGCCAGGCCGACCCCGAGCTTACGGGCCAGTTCCAGCCGCTCGGGGCTGACGTCGGTGACGACCACGTTGCGGGCGCCCACGTGCGTGGCCACCGCGGCGGCCATCAGCCCGATCGGCCCGGCCCCGGTGATCAGCACGTCCTCGCCGACCATCGGGAAGGTCAGCGCGGTGTGCACGGCGTTGCCGAACGGGTCGAAGATCGCCGCCACGTCGAGCTCCACCGGCACCCGGTGGACCCAGACGTTGGACGCCGGGAGCGTCACGTACTCGGCGAAGGCGCCGTCGCGGTTGACGCCCAGCCCGATCGTGTTGCGGCACAGGTGACGCCGGCCCGCCATGCAGTTGCGGCACTTGCCGCAGACCAGGTGCCCCTCCCCGCTGACCAGGTCGCCGAGGGCGATGTCCTCCACCCCCGGCGCCACCTCGACGACCTCGCCGCAGAACTCGTGCCCGATGATGAGCGGGATCCGCAGGGTGTGGCGCGCCCAGGCGTCGAAGCTCCGGATGTGCAGGTCCGTGCCGCAGATCCCGGTGCGGAGCACCTTGATCAGCACCTCGCCGGGGCCGACGGCCGGCTCCGGTACGTCCGCCAACCACAGGCCCGGCTCGGCCCGCTCCTTGACCAGCGCCTTCATCGCAGATCCCCCCTCAGCTCCGACCTTACGCACTGTGCCCGGCGAAGCTCGGGGGTGTCCATCGCGGTTTTCTTAAACCCGCCCACAGTCTTGCTTCACGCGGAAGCCGGGCACGGCTGGTCGAGACCGGGTGCGGGCCGCCGCCGGTCCCGCAGCAGGCTTCCCGACCACTCCGACGGTGCTTCCCCGCTCGGAGAGACGGTGCTTCCCCGCTCGGAGAGACGGTGCTTCTCCGCTCGGGGGCGGAGCTCCTCCTGCCGGGGAGACGGCGCTTCTCCTGTCTCCTGCCGGGGTGTGGCCTTCCGTTCAGGAGGCGGCGCCGCGGCGCTCCTCCCGCAGGTCCGTGAGCCCGTCCGCGGTCGCCGGGGCGGCGGCGATCTGGCGGGGGCCCGTGTCGGTCTCCGCGGCCTCGGCGACCGCCTCGGCGGCGGCGAGCTCGGCCGCCTGCCGCTCCTCGGCAGCCTCGGCCGCCGCCTCGCCGGACCCGGAGTCCTCGCGGGTGGCCGACGATCGGGGCAGGGCCTCGGTGAACGCCTTGGAGACGCCCTGGAGGGCGGAGGTGACCTCGCTGGGGATCACCCAGAACGTGTTGCCCTGGCCCTTGGCCAGCTCGGGCAGGACCTGGAGGTACTGGTAGGCCAGGAGCTTGGGGTCGGGATCGTTGCGGTGGACCGCCTGGAAGACCTGGTCGATGGCCCGTGACTGGCCCTCCGCCTTGAGGATCGCGGCGCTGCGCTCGCCCTCGGCGCGCAGGATCGCGCTCTGCTTGTCGCCCTCGGCGGTGAGGATCTGCGACTGCCGCTGACCTTCGGCGGTGAGGATCGCGGCGCGCTTGTCACGCTCGGCGCGCATCTGCTTCTCCATCGCCTCCTTGATGGTCTTGGGCGGGTCGATCGCTTTGATCTCCACCCGGTTGACCCGGATGCCCCACTTGCCGGTCGCCTCGTCCAGCACGCCGCGCAGCTGGCTGTTGATGGTGTCGCGCGAGGTCAGCGTCATCTCCAGGTCCAGCGAGCCGACGACGTTGCGCAGCGTGGTGACCGTGAGCTGCTCGACGGCCTGGATGTAATTGGCGATCTCGTACGCCGCCGCGCGGGGGTCGGTGACCTGGAAGTACAGCACGGTGTCGATCTCGACGACCAGGTTGTCCTCGGTGATCACCGGCTGGGGCCGGAAGGAGACCACCTGCTCGCGCAGGTCGATCATCGGGTAGACCCGGTCGATGTACGGGATCACGAAGTTCAGGCCCGGCTTGAGCGTGGTGTGGTAGCGGCCGAGCCGCTCCACGTTGCGGGCCCGCGCCTGGGGGACGATCCGCACCGAGCGGAACACGGTGAACACGGCGAACAGGACGATGAGGAGTCCGGTGATGAGCAAAGGGTCCATGGTCACTCCCGGGGATACACGAGCGCGGTCGCGCCCTCGATCTCGATGACGTCGACGACCGCCCCGGCGGGTATCACCAGCGTCTCGTCGTACGCCCTGGCCGACCATTCCTCCCCGCCGATCTGCACCCGGCCGTCCCGTCCCGTCACCTCACGGAGGACGTAGGCGGGCCTGCCGACGAGGGCCTGGACACCGAAGCGCTGGTCCGGCGGCGGCTGCCGCAGGTGGCGCCTGGCGACGGGCCGGACCACGACCAGTCCGGCGCCCAGCGCGACGGTGAAGACCACCATCTGGAGCGGGACCGGAAGACCGATGGCCGCGGCGAGGGCGGCGAAGAGGGCGGCCCCTCCGAACATGCCGAGAACCATGGTCAGGGTGAAGATCTCGGCGACCCCCAGGGTCACCGCCACGATCAACCAGATGACCCAGTCATCCATGCTCCGGCCCTCCTCCTCGTTGAACGGACCGGGCGTCCGGGAGGTTCCTCCCTCTACGGTATGTCGTCCGCCAGACGGCTGTAAGGACCTGTCAAAATGCGCCTGCGGCGCTACCTCGCGGGTGCGATCCGTCCCGACACCTCGCCCAGGCTGATCACGCTCCCGTCCGGGCCGGGCGCGGTCGCGGTGATCGTGACGACGTCCCCGTCCTCCAGGAAGGTCCGGGTCGAGCCGTCGGACAGCTTGAGCGGCTCGGCGCCGTTCCAGGTCAGCTCGATCAGCGACCCCCGCTCGCCCGGCTCGGCGCCGGAGACGGTGCCGCTGGCGTAGAGGTCGCCGGTGCGGAGCCGGGCGCCGTTGACGGTCATGTGGGCGAGCATCTGGTCGGGCGTCCAGTACATGTCCCGGTACGGCGGCCGGGAGACGACCTCGCCGTTGATAGCCACCTCCAGGCGGATGTCGAGCCCCCACGGCTCCTCGCGGCGCAGGTAGCCGAGCGGTTCCGGATCCTGCCGGCGGCCCTCGACGCGCGCCTCCGACAGGGCCGCGAGCGGGGTGATCCACGGCGACACCGAGGTCGCGAACGACTTGCCGAGGAACGGGCCCAGCGGGACGTACTCCCAGGCCTGGATGTCGCGGGCGCTCCAGTCGTTGACCAGGGTCACGCCGAACACGTGGTCGTCGAACCGGCCGGCCCGCTCGCCCAGCGCGGTCGGCGCGCCGACGACGAAGCCCAGCTCCGCCTCGATGTCCAGCTTGGCCGAGGGGCCGAACACCCCCGCGCCGCGCTGGCCGGACGGCCGCGTGACGGGGGTGCCGGACACGACGACGGTCCCGGCCCGGCCGTGGTAGCCGACCGGCAGGTGCCGCCAGTTGGGCTTGAGCGGCTCCTCGTCGGGGCGGAACATGCGGCCCAGGTTGGAGGCGTGCTCCAGCGAGCAGTAGAAGTCGACGTAGTCGCCCACCTCGATCGGCAGGTGCAGCCTGACCTGGTCCAGCGGGATCAGGTGCGGCTCGACCGTGGCCCGGTCGGTGCTCAGCTTGTTCCGCAGCACGGCCCGGGTGTCCCGCCAGGCGGCCGGTCCCCGGGACAGGAAGGCGTTGAGCGACCCGGTGGCGAAGACCTCGTCGTGCAGGGCCCCGGTGAGGTCGACCACGTGGTCGCCGTACCGTACGCCGACACGCGGGGTCTCCCCCTCGCGCCGGGAGAAGACCCCGTACGGCAGATTGTCCAGGCCCCAGCCCATCACGCGTTCTCCACTTCGGTCGGTTCTCCGGTCAGGTTTCCGATCAGGCCGAGGACGCGCAGGTCCTCGACCGGGGTGCTCGTGCTGCACGAGCCGTACGACACCAGCAGCTCCCGGGCCCGCGCGGCGGTCCCGTCCGGTACGGCGCGCGCCAGCCGGGTCAGTTCGCCGACGTCGGTCAGCGTGAGCACCGGGACCGGGTCGTGGCCCGCCACGGCCGCGCAGACCGCGAGGACCAGGTTGAGGAAGCCGTGCCGGTCGACGCCCAGCGACGGGTCGAAGTGCCGGACCGCGTGGTGCAGCCCGGCGGTCGCCTTGAACGGGACGCCGTGCTCGGCGCAGTACGCGATGGCGGCGCCCAGGTCCCCGGCGGTGGGGAAGGCGTCGGCGGTCAGCCCGCCGCAGCGGAACTTCAGGCCGTGCCCGGCGGCGTCGCGGGGCAGGGCGGCGACCTCCCCGGGCGGCACCTCCACGAACAGCCGGGCCCCGGCCAGCCGGTCGGCCAGCCGGGCGGAGACCGCGGCGGGCGTCTCGCCGGGCGCCCGCCGTGTCTCCACCAGTTCGACGGTGAGGTCGCCGAGCGGCGGGACGTCCGGGGTGTCGAGGATCAGGCCGAGCCGGATCGGGAAGGTCAGGTGCTCGCGGAGCTCCGCCAGGCGGGTGGCCGGGCAGAGGAACCGGTGGGTGAGCACGGGCTCGCCGCCGGCCAGGTCGCCGCGGTGCCGTTCCAGCGCCTCGGCCATCGGGAGCGCGGTCGGCGGGAACAGTCCGGCGTCGTCCACGAGCCTCCGGAAGAGCGCCGCCGTGGCCGGGCCCGAGTCCGCCGTCGGGCCCGGGGCCCCGGCCGGGGTGGTGTCCGCCGGGGCGGGGCGGGTTCCGGCCGGGCCGGTGTCCGCGGCCCGCGCGGCGGTCGTCACCGGGCCGGTGCCCGGGGTCGGGTGCGGGTCCGTCACGGGGCCCGGCGGCTGCGGGTCCGTCACCGGGCCCACGTCCAGGCGTAGGCGGGGTCCTCCACCGAGAGGCCGGCGGGGCCGAGGTCGAGCGGGCGGAAGGTGTCGACCATCACCGCGAGCTCGCTCGTCTGCGTGTTCCCCTGCCGTACCGCCTCGATGACGGCCTCGACGGCGCCCGGCTGGGGGCCGTGCGTGAACCCGGCGGGGTGCAGCGAGACCGAGCCGATGTCGATGCCCGAGCCCTTGCGCGCGCTGTAGTCGCCGCCCGCGTAGAACATGAGCTCGTCGGAGTCGACGTTGTGGTGGTTGTACGGGACGGGGACGGCCTCCGGGTGGAAGTCCAGCGGCCGGGGGCAGAACGAGCAGATCACGAAGTTCGGGCCCTCGAAGGTCTGGTGCACCGGCGGCGGCGCGTGGGTCCGCTTCACGACGGGCTCGAAGTCGTCGATGTTGAACGCGTACGGGTACAGGCAGCCGTCCCAGCCGACCACGTCGAAGGGGTGGTTGCGGTAGACCAGCCGGGTCAGCCCGCCACGCGTGCGGACCAGCACCGGCACCTCCTCGCCCTCGACGGTCAGGGGCTCCTGCGGGGTGCGCAGGTCGCGCTCGGAGTAGGGCGCGTGCTCCAGGAACTGGCCGTACTGCGACAGGTAGCGCCTGGGCGGCCGGATGTGGCCCGCCGCCTCGATGACGAAGGCCGTGACGCGCCCCCGGGGGACCCACCGGTGGATCGTCCCGGTGGGGATGACGACGTAGTCGCCCGCGCCGGCCTCGATCACCCCGTACGTCGACTCGAACCTGACCTGCCCCGTGGCGATGTAGACGCACTCGTCGCCCATGGAGTTGCGGTACAGCCCGCTGGGCGCGTCGGTCGCGGCGTACGACATGCGGACGTCGCCGTTGCCCGCGAGCAGCCCGCGGCCGGTGACCAGGTCACCGCCGTCGGGCAGGTCCTGGGTGCGCAGGTGGCGGGGGGAGAGCGGCAGGTTGGGGACCAGCCGCCCGGACTCGGCGGGCTCGACGGCCTCGGCCTTGACGATCGCGGTGGGGAGGTGGCGGTGGTAGAGCAGCGACGAGTCGCTGGAGAAGCCCTCCTCGCCCATCAGCTCCTCGGCGTACAGCCCGCCGTCGGGCCGCCGGAACTGCACGTGCCGCTTGCGCGGGATCTCACCTACGGCGCGGTAGTACGGCATCCGCCCCTCCAATGTGTCCGTTTATCGGACGTTAGTGTCCTCTATACGAACAACCATCTGTCATGGGAGGGGCGATGTCAAACACGGGCCGAGAGCCGGACCCCCGCCGGGCGTTCCTGCCGGGGGAACGCGCGCCTGTCCCGAGCCGGTGCTCTACGCGGCCGCCCGGCCCGTCGTTCCCCGACGCCCGGACGGCGGGCTGCGCCTACGGGGCGAGCCCGTCGAAGGCGACCGGGAGGTGGCGCGGGCCGCGCAGCACGGGGTTGCGCCGATACGGGGGCGGGTCGTCCACCAGGCGGAGCTCGCCGAGCCGGCGGGCGATCTCGGCCAGGGCGAGCTGCGCCTCCAGCCGGGCGAGCGGCGCGCCGAAGCAGTAGTGGACGCCGCTGCCGAAGCCGAGGTGCCGGTTGTCCCGGCGGTCGGGGTCGAAACGGTCGGGGTCGGCGAAGCGGCGGGGATCCCGGTTGCCGGAGGCGAGCATGAGCCAGACCGGCGCCCCCCTGGGGATCGTGGTGCCGGCGATGTCGATGTCGGCGAGCGCGGTGCGCTGCGGCAGCAACTGCACCGGCGGTTCGAACCGCAGCAGCTCCTCCACGAGCGGGACCGCCAGGCCCGGGTCGTCACGGAGCCTCTTGAGCGTGCCGGGGTTGCGCAGCAGGGTGAGCGTCCCGTTGGCGATGAGGTTGACCGTGGTCTCGTGCCCGGCGATGAGGAGCAGGACGGCGGTGACGACGAGCTCCACCGGCGACATCCGCCCCTCGGGCCCGCGGTCGGTGACCATCGCGGAGAGCAGGTCGTCGCCGGGCGCGCGGCGGTGCTCCTCGATCAGCCCGGCGAGATACAGGCCCAGCTCCGTCCTGGCCCGCTGGGCGGCGCGCTGCCGCTCGGCGGGGCCCTCGGAGGGGGTGGGTTCGAGGCCGGAGACGATCGTCTCGGCCCAGGCGTGGAAGCGGGGCTCGTCCCGGTGCGGTACGCCGAGGAGCTTGCAGATCACCATCACCGGGAAGGGGTAGGCGAGGTCCTCCACGATGTCGACCCGGTCCCTGCCCTCGAAGCCGTCGATCAGGCCGGTGACCATCCGGGCGAGCTCCCCGCGCATGCCGTGGATCCGCCGTGGGCACGCCGGCGGCCCGAACGACCGGGTCGCCAGCCGGCGGAGCCGGTCGTGCTCGGGCGGGTCGAGCCGCAGGAAGCTGGCCGGCAGGTTCGCGTTCTCCTCCTCGGTGGCGAGGGGCCCGCCCGCCTGCGGGGCGCGGTTGCGCGCGTCGGAGCTGATCCGCGGGTCGTGGAGCAGGCCGAGGATCTCCCAGTACGTGCTGACCACGTAGACACCGTCGTCCTGTCGCGACACCGGGGTCCTGCGCAACTCGGCGTAGAGGGGATAGGGGTCGGCGCGGTTGGCGTGGTCGAGGATCTGCTCCAGCAGCGTGCCCGGAGTCATCGGATACCTCCAACGTGGAGACCCCGGGCCGCGGCCTGGACGTGATCGGCCGGGGAAGAGACGTGATCGGTCGAGGAAGGACGGCCCGCCGTCAGAAACGGGCGGGCGTGAACGTGACCCGCCGCTCGCTGGGCGAGTAGCCGCTCAGGGTGACGGTGGGGCCGTGGCTGGGCAGCGCGGGGTCCGGGAAGTCGGCCGCGACCGGGCGCATCCCCTCGGGCCGCCGGTCGACGGTGGCGAAATCCGGCGGGAAGGGGGCCGCGGACTCGATCAGGCGGCAGTAGAAGTCCAGCCATCTGGCCTGGTCGAAGGCGACCGCGGCGATGACACGCCCCTGGTGGCCGTAAGCCGCCACGAAGCGGTGCTCGCCGAGCGAGCCCTGGGTGACGACGAGCTCGCCGCCCATGGTCGGGACGCCGACGGACTTGATGTTGACGCCGAACTGGGCGGACCAGAAGGCCGGCACCCACAGGTGCGGGCGGCGGTCGGGCCCCGCGCTGGTCATGTTGTGGGCCGCGATCTCGGCCTGGGCGACCGCGTTGCCCCAGTGCTCCAGCGAGAGGAACTGGTAGCCGAAGAGCGGGTGCGGGGAGCGGGCGACGTCCCCGGCGACGAAGATGTCGTCGGTGACGATGCCGTGGATGTCGAAGGCCCTGCACCCGGCGTCGCAGGCGATCCCGCGCGGGCCCGCGGCCAGCCCCGACCCGGTGAGCCACTCGGTGTTGCGCAGCGCGCCGAGCGCGATCACGGCGACGTCGGCGTCCAGCGTGGTGCCGTCGGACAGGTGGGCGCAGCGCAGGCGTCCCGCCGCGTCGCCCTCCAGCGCGGTCACCGTGATACCGCAGCGCAGGTCGACACCGTGGCGGCGCTGCAACTCCGCCGCGACCGCGCCGACGACCCCGCCCAGCGCCCCCACCAGCGGGGCCGGGCCGCGTTCGGCGACCGTGACCTCCAGTCCGCGCTCCCGGCAGGCCGAGGCCACCTCGGAGCCGGTGAACCCGGCGCCGATGACGAGCACCCGGCGCGGCCGGGCGTCCAGCCGCCGCCCGAGGCGGGCGGCGTCGTCGCCGGTCCGCAGGGTGAACACCCCGTCCAGGTCGGCCTCGGCCTCCCTGACCCACGGCCGGGCGCGGGTGCCGGTCGCGATCAGCAGGCGGTCGAACCCGACCTCCTCGCCGTCGGCCAGGCGCACCCGCTTGCCGGCCAGGTCCAGTCCGGTGGCGGCGACGCCGAGCCGCCAGCGGGCGTCGAGCGCGCGGCGCCGGGGCAGGGCCGTGCCGTCCGCCGGCACCCGGCCGAGCAGGACCTGTTTGGACAGCGGCGGACGGTCGTAGGGCTCGTGCGGCTCGTCGCCGATCACGGTCAGCGATCCGGTGAAGCCCCGCTCGCGCAACGTCTCCGCCGCCCGTAGGCCGGCCAGGGAAGCGCCGACCACGACGGCGCGGCCGTTACGCCTGAACGCCTCCGCTGATCCGTCACCCGCCACGTGAGCCCGCCCCCTCCGCGGCCCGCTCCTCGACCTGGTCGAGGAGGATGGCCTGGACCGGGCAGGCCGCCGCGGCCCGCATGACGTTCTCGCGCTGCGTCTCGCCGACCTGCGGGCTGTAGAGCAGCGCCTCCTCCCCGTGCATGGTGAACACGTCCGGGGCCAGGTATGCGCACTGGGCGTATCCCTGGCACCGGTTGAGATCGACGACGAGCCTCATGAACCCCGTCCCTCCCGCGGGTCCGGTCACCGCGTGCTGTCAGGGTAAGGCGCTGATTGGGAGAAATGTCATTCCCAATCAGATTTTTTGACGTTATAAATATTTTTTCCGTTTCACCGGCAGAGAATGGGCGGCCGGTGGTTTACGGACCGGAGGTGGCGCGGTTCCGGTGCTCCCTCTGCTCTTCCGGCGGGGACTCACCGGAAACACCTGGTTTTCGGGAATGGGCTTTTACGCCCCGGCGGTCCGGGATTCCCGTGCTCGGTGACCGTCCGCCGGCCACCGAGCCGGACTCGCGCGTCAGGGCCCACGGCCGACGGCGCAGGGTTCGCCCGCGTGTCAGGGCTTGCGGCCGACGGCGCGGAAGCGGAGTTCGCCCGCGTGTCAGGGCTTGCGGCCGACGGCGCAGAACTCGTCCACCTCACGTCCGGTGCCGAGCTGCGCGGCCTCCGGACGCCAGAGCGGACACGAGACCACGCCGGGCTCGACCAGTTCCAGGCCCTCGAAGTAGCTCGCGATCTGCTCGGGGCTGCGGAGGATGTACGGGACCGAGCCGGCCTCGTTCCAGATGGCGATGGCCTCCTCGAACTCCTTGGCGCGGATGACGTTGGTGCCGTCGGCGACCGCCAGGTAGCTGCCGGAGGGCATCTCCGCCAGCAGCCGGCGCACGATCGACCGGCCCTCCTCGATGTCGACGATGTGCCCGAGGATGTTCATCAGCATGAGCCCGATGGGCCGGTCGAAGTCCAGCGTGCCCCGGGCCGCCTCGATGATCTTCTCGGGGTCGCGCAGGTCGGAGTCGATGTACTCGGTGGCGCCCTCGGGGGTCCCGGTCAGCAGGGCTCGGGCGTGCGCCAGCACCATGGGGTCGTTGTCGACGTAGACGATGTGCGCGTCCGGGGCGACGCGCTGCGCGACCTGGTGGGTGTTGTCGACGGTGGGCAGGCCGGTGCCGATGTCGAGGAACTGGCGGATGCCCGCCTCTCCGGCCATGTAACGGACGGCGCGGGAGAGGAACGCCCGGGAGGAACGGGCGATGTCGACGATGTCCGGGAAGATCTCGCGGAACTGGTCGCCGATCTCGCGGTCGACGGCGTAGTTGTCCTTGCCGCCCAGCCAGTAGTTCCAGATCCGGGCGGAGTGCGCCACGCTGCTGTCGAGGGCGGTCGGCAGCTGCTGGTCGGGAGCGTCTGGGGAGGTCTCGTCGGGCACGGGGTGCTCTTTCTCTGGCGCCGGAAGAGGGAAGATCTTTACGGTGCCATCTTGCCGGGTTGTTCCCGGTCCCGCCGATTTTTGCCGACTGTTTCTGGATTTTTCGACAGCGGAGGTCCGGGTGGGGAGAGGAGCGCTTCGCTCTCCGCGCTGTCAGGCCAGGGAACGGGCCAGTTCGGCGGCGGTGGCGGCGACCCGGGGGCCGACGGCCTCGGGGTCCAGCGGGCTGAAGGCGACCACGCCCACCGACGCCTCCAACCACGGCAGGCCCGGCACCGGCGCGGCGATGCCCCGGGCGCCCTCCTGGAGCTGGCCCTCGGTGATCACGTAGTCCGTGCGGCCCTGGCGCAGGGCGAGGATGGCCAGCCCCGCGGCGCCCCTGGTCAGCGGGTGGCGGGAGCCCTCCCGGTAGGCGACGTGCATGTTCGTCCACGAGGGTTCGACCACCGCCACCGCCAGGCCGTCGTCGCCTTCGGCCACGGTCAGGTGCGCGGTCGCGCCCACCTCCTCGGCGAGCCCGCGCAGGGCGGGCAGCGCGCCCTCGCGCAGCAGCGGCTGCACCGCGCGGGCCAGCACGAGGACGCCGAAGCCCAGGTGCACCCGGCCCTCACCGTCGCGGCGGACGAAGCCCTCGCTCTGCAACGTGTTGAGCAGCCGGTAGACCGCCGGCCGGCTCAGCCCCAGCCCGGCCGCCAACTCGGTGGGCGTACGGCCCCGGTGGCCGTCGGCGAGCAGCCGCAGCAGCCGCAGCCCGCGCTCCAGGGTCTGCGAGGATTCGGCCGCCATCAGGACGTCCGAGAGGATGGGACCATTCCCTGATTATCGCCGGTGCCCTGCCCGGGAACGTCGCGGTCGGTGACCCGTCCGGTGTCCTGCCCGGGAACGTCGCGGTGGGTGACCCGTCCGGTGACCGGTGCCCGATGTGGTCCGCCGTTCCGCGGGAATCTACCGTGTGCCTGGTGAGCGGTCCGCGCGGGAGCGGGGCCGGGAGGCCCGGGAGAGATCCGGGGACGGCAGGGAAGAAGGTTGCGCGGATGAGGTCGGCCATCGTGATCGGGGCGGGGATCTGGGGCACGTCGCTGGCGTTGCGGCTGGCCGAGTCGGGCTGGCGGGTGACGCTGGTCGAGCAGTACCAGCCCGGCCACCTGCGGCAGGCGAGCGCCGGGGAGACCCGGCTGCTGCGCGCCGCGCACGGCACCGACGAGTGGTACGCCCGCCTGGCCAGGCGGGCCCGCGAGCTGTGGCGGGAACTCGGCGAGCGGACCGGCGAGGAACTGTACGCCGAGACGGGGATGCTCTGGTTCGCCCGTCAGGAGCAGGGCATGGAGCGGGCGGGCGCCGCGGTGCTGGAGCGGCTCGGCGTCCCGCACGAGCTGTGGGACCCGGCCAGGGCGGGCGCGGTCTTCCCCACCTTCCGCGGTGACGACCTGGCCTTCGCGCTCTGGGAGCCGGAGGCCGGGGCCGTCAGGGCCAGGCGGGCCACGCAGGTCACGGCCAAGCTCGCCCGCGCCGCCGGGGTCACCTTTCTCCGGGGCCGCGCGGAGCCGTACGGCGCGGCGGTGCGGGTCGGCGACGAGGTGCTCCGCGCCGACCGGGTGGTGTGGGCGTGCGGGGCGTGGCTGCCCCGGCTGTTCCCCGGGCTCGTCGACCTCCAGGTGACCAAGCAGGACACCCTGCACTTCACCGTTCAGGACGCCTGGGACACCCCGGCCTGGGTCGACTACGACGGCGCGATCTACGGGCACGGCGACATCGACGGCCTCGGCGTCAAGGCGACCTCGGACGCCGAGGGTGAGCCGTACGACGCGGAGACCGGCGACCGCCGGATCTCGCCGGAGAGCGAGAAGGTCGTCCGGGCCTACCTCCGGCGCAGGTTCCCGGGCCTGGCGGAGGCGCCCGTGCTGTTCTCCCAGACGTGCCAGTACACCAGCACGCGCGACGGCGAGTGGGTCATCGCCCAGCCGGAGGACGGCGTCTGGCTGCTCGGCGGTGATTCCGGGCACGGGTTCAAGCACGCGCCCGCCCTGGCGGAGTACGTCGCCGCGATCCTCGACGGCGAGCTGGAGCCCGAGGCCCGCTTCGGCCTCCACGAGCGGATCCCCGCCCGGGGCCTGCGCACCAGCGGTCAGATCGATGTGTGATCAGTTGTCATGCCGGTAATAAGCGGGCGCCGGGAATGTGCAGTGACCGGGCAAGAATTGCGCGAGATCCCTGCCGTAAGTTGCTAGGTCCCTGTACCTCGGCGAGGGGACGTGAGCATGAGCGAGACGCTGATCGCCCAGGTTGAGCGGTGGGCGCGCGAGATCCCGGATGCCCCCGCCTACACATTCGTGGACTACTCCACCGCGCATGACGGGGTCAGGCGGACGCTCTCCTGGGCCAGGGCGGACCTGCGGGCCCGCGCGCTGGCCGTGCGCCTGCGCGAGGTGGCGAGCCCCGGCGAGCGGGCGGCCGTCCTCGCCCCGCAGGGGCTGGAGTACGTCGTGGCGATGCTCGGCGCGATGTACGCCCGGGTGATCGCGGTGCCGCTCTTCGCGCCCGACCTGCCCGGCCACGCCGACCGGCTGATCCGCGCCTACGCCGACGCCGACCCCGTGTGCGTGCTCACCACGACCCCCGCCCTGGACGGCGTCCACGGTTTCCTCGACGGCTGCTCCGCCCCCCGGCCCAAGCAGATCATCACCCTCGACACCGTTTCGGACCTGCTCGCCGACGAGTGGGAACCCGAGCCGATCGGCCGGGACGACCTGGCCTACCTGCAGTACACCTCCGGCTCCACCCGCGCCCCCACCGGAGTCGAGATCAGCCACGGCAACTTCACCGCCAACGCCCACCAGCTCTGGAAGGCGTTCCGGGCCACCCCCCGGGTCTCCACGGCGGCACTGTGGCTGCCGCTCTTCCACGACATGGGCCTGATCGCCACGATCGCCGCGCCCATGGTCGGCGGCAACCACGCGGTGTTCATGGACCCCGTGGCGTTCGTCATGCATCCGGTGCGCTGGCTGCGCATGCTCACCGAGTACGAGGACGTGTTCACCGGCGGCCCCAACTTCGCCTACGAGTACACCGCGAGCCGCGTCACCGACGAGGAGAAGGCCGCCCTCGACCTGTCCGGGGTGTCGGTCATGCTGAACGGCGCCGAGCCGCTCCGGGGCAGCACGATCCATCGCTTCTCCGAGGCGTTCGCCGCCTGCGGGCTGCGGCCCGAGGCTCACACCCCCGGGTACGGCCTGGCCGAGGCGACGGTGTTCGTCACGGCCATGGACCGGGACCTGCCGGCCCGGGTCACCGCGTTCGACCGCGACCTGCTGACCGCCGGGCGGGCGGTGCCGGTCACCGGCCCGTGGCCCGGCTCTCCCGAGGGTGGCGGGCGGGTCAGCGAGCTGGTCTCCTGCGGGGTGCCGACGGGCCAGCGGGTGGTCGTCGCCGACGCGTCCGGAACGGTGAAACCGGACGGCGAGGTCGGTGAGATCTGGGTCCAGGGGCCGAACGTGGCGCGGGCCTACTGGCGGGACGAGGAACGCAGCGCCGAGGTCTTCGGCAACGTGCTCCGGGGAGAGGACGGCACCTGGCTGCGGACCGGGGACCTGGGTGTCATCCACGGCGGCGAGCTCTACGTCACCGGCCGGATCAAGGATCTGATCATCGTCGACGGGCGGAACCACTATCCACAGGATGTGGAGCTGACCGTGCAGGAGGCCGACCCGGCCGTCCGCCGCGACCACGTGGCCGCGTTCGCGGTGGCGGGGGAGGAGACCGAGCGGCTGGTGGTGGTGGCCGAGCGCTCCCGCAAGGCCGACGGGCGCGCCCCGGCGGAGGTCGCCGCCGCCGTCCGTGCCGCCGTCGCCAGGCACCACGACCTGCGGCTGCACGACTTCGTCCTGGTCGAGGCGGGGGCCGTGCCACGCACGTCGAGCGGCAAGATCGCCCGTGCCGCGTGCGCCCGCGCCTACCGGGACGGCGCGTTCCGGGATGCCGGGACCGGCGCGCGGGGTGCCGACACCTGATGTTCGAGTCGCTTGGGCGGGCCGTCCACCGAGGGCGCTGGTCCCTGCTGGTGCTGGGGACGGTGTGCGCGGTCCTCGCCGGCTACTTCGGGCTGGGGCTGTTCGGCAGGATGTCCGACGGCGGCTTCGACGACCCGGGGGCCGAGTCGACGCTGGCCGCCCAGTGGGGCGAGAAGTGGTTCGGCGGCAGCTCGCCCGACGTGGTGGCGCTCTACACGCACCCCACGTACGAGGCCGCCGACGAGCAGTTCAAGAAGGACGTGCAGGCCGCGCTGCGCGCCCTGCCGGCCGAGCACGTCACCGGCACCTCCACCTACTGGTCGACCCAGGCCAAGGAACTCGTCTCCGAGGACAGGCACTCCACCTACGCGCTCATCACCCTGCGCGGCGGGCAGCTCACCAAGCAGAGCGGCTACGAGGCGATCGGCGACACGCTGCGGAAGGCGCCCGCCGGATACACCGTCAAGATCGGCGGCCGGATCCCACTGCTCAAGGACCTCAACGCGCAGACCGGCGCCGACCTGCAGCAGGCCGAGGCCCTGTCGCTGCCGATCCTGCTCGTCCTGCTCGTCCTGGTCTTCGGCAGCCTGGTCGCGGCGGGGCTGCCCCTGGTCGTCGGGCTGTTCTCGGTGGCGGGGGCGCTCCTGCTGCTGCGGCTGCTCACCGAGGTGACCGACGTCTCGGTCTTCTCGCTGAACGTCGTGACGATGCTCGGGTTCGGCCTCGCCATCGACTACTCGCTGTTCGTGCTCAACGCCTTCCGGGAGGAGATTCGCCGGGGGGCGTCCACCGAGGCGGCCGTCGTGCGGACCATGGCCACGGCCGGCCGTACCGTCGCGTTCTCCGGGCTGACCGTGGCGACCTCGCTCAGCGGGTTGCTGCTGTTCCCGCAGATGTTCCTGCGGTCGATCGGCCTGGGCGCCGCGGCGGTGGTGCTGGTCGCGATGCTGGCCGCGCTGGTCGTGCTGCCCGCGCTGCTGGCCGTGCTCGGGCCCAGGGTGGACGCGATCAGGATCGTGCCGGACTTCGGCCGCCGCCGGGTGGGAACCTGGCACGGGATCGCCTCCAGCGTCATGCGGCGGCCGGTCGCCTACCTCACCGGGGTCGGCGTGCTCCTGGTCGCGCTGGCGGCGCCGTTCCTGCATGCCCGGTTCGGCAACGTCGACCACCGCGTGCTGCCCGAGCGGTTCGAGAGCCGCCAGGTCGCCGAGGAGATCAATTCCAGGTTCGCCAGGAACGCCATGTCCCCCATCGAGGTCATCGTGCTCATCGAGCGCGACCTGGTCGGGCCGATGACCGCCGCGGCACCCGGTGCCCTCACCTCGGAGGTCGGAACCCGGAAGGGCCCTGTCGGCGTCGGCACCTCCGGGATCACCCCGGTCACCGAGGTCGGGCCGGCGGACGTGAAGGTCTTCGTGGAGCGGCTGGAGGCGCTCGACCATGTCACCGGCGTGGACGTCACGGGCGTCTCCCAGAACGGCGGCGCGGTGCGCCTGGCGGTCCGCTACGACATGGACCCGATGTCGGACGAGGCCCGCGCCCTGGTCGAGCGGATCCGCGAGCTGCCGCCCGAACCGAACTTCCAGGGCGTGGTCGTCGGCGGGGCCACCGCCGCCCAGCTCGACCTGCAGGCCAGCCTGACGGCGACCCTGCCGTGGACCGCGCTGGTCGTCTGCCTGATGACCGGTCTGCTGTTGTTCGCCGCGTTCGGCTCGATCCTGCTGCCGATCAAGGCGATCCTGATGAACATCCTGTCCCTGGGCGCGTCGTTCGGCGTGATCGTCTGGGCCTTCCAGGACGGCAACCTCGCGGGCGTGCTGGACTTCACCCCGACGGGCACCATCGAGGCCACCATCACGGTGCTGATCCTGGCGGTGGTGTTCGGCCTGTCCATGGACTACGAACTGTTCCTGCTCAGCCGGGTCCGCGCGGAGTGGCTCCGGACCCGCGACAACACCGCCGCCGTGGCGGTCGGCCTGGAACGGACCGGCGGCGTCATCACCAGCGCCGCGTTGCTGCTGCTCGTCGTCATCGCGGCGTTCTCCACCGCCGGGATCACGATCGTGAAGATGCTCGGCGTCGGCATGTTCGTGGCCATCGTGGTGGACGCGACCCTGGTCAGGGCGCTCCTGGTGCCCGCCACGATGCGCCTGATGGGCGAGGCCAACTGGTGGCTGCCGGGCTTCCTCCGGAGAATCCACCGCCGGATCGAGATCCGCGAGCACGATCCGGAGGGGGTACCCGTCCCGTACGCGACCGCCGTACGCGACACCCCGTACGCGGCGGCGGAGCGCGCGGCCGTACGTGTGCGTGCGGCCGCTCACGTGCGTGGCGACGCGCATGCGGCGGCGGGGCGCGACACCCCGTACGTGACCGTGGAGCGGGACGTCCCGTACGTGACGGTGGAAAGGGAGACCCCATACGTGACCGTGGAGCGGGACGTCCCGTACGTGACCGTGGAGCGAGAGACCGGCTCCGCCGCTCGCCGTCCAGGTCCCAAGCACCGCCTGGGAGCCTCCTCACCCGCCCCGCAGATCACCGCCCCCGCCCCCGCCCCCGGCCCCGCGCCGCTCGTCCCCGCCGTCCCGGTGCGTGTGATCAGGACGACCCCCGACGGCACCGGCTGGTACTGGGCCGACGCCTCCGCCCCTCCCCGGGATCTGCCCGTCCCACCGACCCCGCCACCGCCCGCGCGTCCCGTCCCCGAGACCGCGCCCGGGGGCGGGTCCGCATCCAGGTCTGTGCCCGGGTCCGTGCCCGAGTTCGCGTCTGGTGTCGTGCCCGGGTCCGTGCCCGTGCCCGGGTCCGTGCCCGTGCCCGGGTCCGTGCCCGTGTCCGGGTCCGTATCCGGGTTCGCGTCTGGTGTCGCACCCGCGCCCGGGTCCGTGTCCGGGGGCGATCCGTCGTCCCGGCGTCGTCCGGTGCGGCCACCGGACACCCCTCGCCTGGAACCCCACCGGCCGCGTGCCCCCCGCGCCCCGGCTCCGGAGGAGACGCACGTGATGCGGCAGGAGCCATCGGCTCCGCCCCGGGAGCCCCTGATCCCGTATGCCGAGCCCGATGCCCCGTCCCACCGGCAGCACCGTTCGAACCCGTACCCGCTGCCGGGGATCGACGTCGAGTCCCCGTCCCCCACCCCCGCGCCGCGTTCGGCACCCCCGGAGACTTCCACGCGTTCGAAGCCCTCCGCGCCACCGGCCCGGCCCGCACCGCCACCGGCCAAGGGCAGGACCAAGAAGGTGGTCAAGCCCAACCTGGACGGTCCCGGCTGGCACTGGGCCGAGGAGCCCGAGGACGACCCGGCGCCGCCGCAGCCCCTGCCGGCCGCCCCGGATGCCGCAGAATCGCCCCTCCCGGCCCCACCGCGCCGGCAACCTCCTGTTCCGGTGTCGTCGGATCGGCGGCCTTCTGCTCCCGCGTCGCCGCACCGGCAGGTTCCCGCCCGGACCGCGTCGGCTCCGCGGATTCCCGAGCCGCCGGCCCCTCCGGCCCGCCCCTCGGTGCCGGCCGGTCCGCTCCCGGGGTGTGCCTCCGCGTCCCCGCCTCCGCCGCCTGCCCGGCCTCAGGTCACGCCCTTCCCGGTACTCCAGGTACGTCTCGAACCCATGCGCCCACAGCCGCCCCGGCCCGTCCCGGCCGACCGGCAGGCGTCTCCCGCGGGCCCCGGTCCTCACGGACGCCCCGCGTACCCGGCTCCGGCGGCCCCGGCGGGCACCGCGGCCCTGGAAAGCGCGGCGGGCGCGGTGATCCCGGCCGGGGCGGCCGCCCCGGGGGGCACGCCGGGCCTGACCGGTCCGGACAACACGCCAGGCGCTGCGACGCCGGGGGAGGCCGCAGGCGCAGCCGGGCCGGGAGACCTCCAGAGGGACGTCCCGGGGAGCGTCTCAGGGGGCGTCCCGGACCCGGCTCCGCGGCCTCGTACCGGTGAGGGCGGGTGGCGCGCGCCGGACGTCCCGATGGTCAGCAGCCACCTCATCGACCAGCTGGAGCCGCTCATCCGGCCCCCGGTCGTCACGCGGGTCACGCCGCGGCCCCCCGAGCCGCCGCGCATCCCGACTCCGCAGACCTCGGAACCTCGGATCCCGGCGCTCTCCGACCCCGTACCGTCCGTTCCGGCACCCCAGGCCGCCCGGCCTCCGGTGGCTCCCCGGGAGGACCGGCCGGACGACGGCCGGCCGGGGGCCGTACCCGGACGAGGCGGGCAGGAGCCGGCCGCCGACGCACCGACTGTCGGCACCGTACCGACCGCCGACGCACCGGCCGCCGGTGCCATGCCGGCGATCGGGCAGGAGCCCGTGGCGCCCACGACCCCGAGGCAACTCCCGAAGCAGTTCCCCACGCAGCCCCCGAGGCAGGAGGCCGAGGAACGGGTCGGAGGCTGGGTCGCCGTGGGCGCCAGGGCCACCCGGGTCGTGCGGCCCACGGCGAACGGGGCGGGCTGGGAATGGGTCGAGGTGGACGATTGAGCGACCGCACCGCCAGACCCGCAACCGCGGACCCGTTCTCCGCTCCGGCCGCAGGGCAGGCGGGTGGCGCCGTGCCTGCCGGTCAGGGGCAGGAGGATGGCGCTCTGCCTGCCGGTCAGGGTGAAGTGGGTGGCGCCGTGCCTGCCGGTCAGGGGCAGGAGGACGCTGCCGCACCCGCCTGGCACCGGTACCGGCGCGGTCTTCTCCTCGTGGTCATCGGTCTGGCGGGGTTCGTGACGACGCTGGACAACACGGTGGTCACCGTCGCCCTGCCCACCCTCCAGGCCGAGTTCGGCGCGTCGCTGGCGACGCTCGAATGGGTCGTCACCGGCTACGTCCTCACGTTCTCGGGCTTCATGCTCGCCGGAGGACGCCTGGCCGACGTCTACGGTCGCCGCAGGGCGCTCGTCGCCGGGCTCGCCGTCTTCACGGCGGCGTCCCTCGCCGCGGGGCTGGCCACCTCCGCCGGTGCGCTCGTCGCGGCCAGGCTGGTCCAGGGCTGCGGTGCCGCGCTGGTCCTGCCCGCGATGCTGGCGGTCGTCGCGGTCGGCAACGACGACCGGCGGCGGTCGGTCGGCGTCGCCGTATGGATGGCGTCCGGGGCCGGTGCGCTCGCGCTCGGTCCGGTGGTGGGCGGTTACCTGGTCCAGTACCTCCACTGGAGCTGGATCTTCCTGCTCAACGTCCCGCTCGGCGTCCTCCTCGTCGCGCTCGCGGTGGCGGCGATCCCCGAGTCGCGTGACGAGGCCGCCTCCCGGGTGGACGTCCCCGGGGTCGCGACGTCGGTCGTCGCCCTCTCGGCGGGCACGTTCGGGCTGACCTTCGGACCCGAGCTGGGCTGGGCCTCGCCGCCGATCATGGCCGCGCTGGCCGTCGGCGCGGTCGCCGCCGCCGTTTTCGTCACCGTCGAGAGGATCGCCGTCGGGAGGACCGGCGGGGCGCCGATGGTGGACCTGGCCCTGTTCCGGGCGAGGGCCTTCACCGGCGGGGTGCTCGCCCAGGTGCTCTGGGGGCTCGGGGTGAACGGGGTTTTCTTCTTCACCGCGCTGTTCCTGCAGGGGGTACTCGGTTTCAGCCCCACCATGTCCGGGCTGGCGTTCGTGCCGCTGGCGCTGTTGGTCGTGGTGGTCACCCCCCTGGTGCCGTTCGCGGAGCGCCGGCTCGGCGCCGCCCGTACGGTCGCGCTGGGGCTGGTGATGGTCGCCGCGGGGATGGCGGCCGTGGCGTTCCTGCGCCCCGGCGACGGATGGGCGGACCTGCTGCCCGCGGTGTGCGCGATCGGGGCCGGCTCGGCGTTGACCATGCCTCTGGGCTCCGCGGTGCTGGGAGCCGTTCCGGAGTCCCGGGCGGGTGTGGCCGGGGGCGTGTTCAGCGTGGCGCGGGAGATGTCCGGGCTGTTCGGCGTCGCGGTCATCGGGGTGATCGTCAACGGTTCGGCGAGCTTCTCGGCCGGATACTCGGTCGGCCTGCTCGTCGCCGCCGGCCTGGTCGTGATCGGGGCCGCCGTCAGCCTGGTGACCCTCCGGTGAAGGTCGCGATCCTGGCGTTCGGGTCGCGGGGCGACACCCAGCCGTGTGCCGCCCTCGGCGCGGGGCTCGTCGCGCGGGGGTACCGGGTCAGCGTGGTGGCGGCGGACCGCTACCGGCGGCTGGTCGAGGGGGCGGGCCCGGAGTTCAGCCCGATCAGCGTGGATCCGGTGCGGATCGTGGAGTCCGAGGAGGGGCAGGCGTGGCTGCGCAGCGGCCCCGCCGGGTTCGTCAGGGGCTTCCGCCGGATCGTCGAACCGCTCGCCGAGCGCCTGGTCACCGAGGTCGACGAGGCGTGCGCCGACGCCGACCTGGTGCTCTCGCCCGCGCTGGGCGGCTTCGGGCACCACCTCTCCGAGCGGTACGGCATGCCGTACGCGCTGCTGCACTTCCAGCCGAGCGAGCCCACCCGGGCCTTCCCCAACCCCCTGGTGCCGCTGCGCACGCTCGGCGGGGCGGGCAACCGGGCCAGCTACGCGCTGGTCGAGGGACTGAGCTGGCTGCTGCTCGGCCGCATGGTGAACCGGCTGCGCGGCCGGGTCCTCAAGCTCGGGCCCATGCGGGGCAACCCGTTCCGGCGGGCGCGCGCCGACCGGGTGCCGGTGCTGTGCGGGGTCAGCCCGTGGGTCGTCGGCCGGCCGGCGGACTGGCCCGCTCACGTGCACCTGACCGGCTTCTGGCCGTTGGAGCGCCCCGGGATCCTCGACCCGGAACTGGGCGCGTTCCTCGCCGCCGGTCCGCCGCCCGTCTACGCCGGTTTCGGCAGCATGGTCCCCGCCGACCCGGCCGCGACGGCGGAGACCGTGGTGGCGGCGCTGCGCGCGGCCGGGGTCCGCGGGATCCTCCAGGGGTTGCCGTACGACGGCGCGGACGACATGTTCGTGGTCGGCGAGACCGACCACGCGGGGCTTTTCCCCCGGACGGCCGCGGTGGTCCACCACGGCGGTGCCGGGACGACGGGGACGGGCCTGCGCGCCGGGGTGCCCGCGGTGGTGTGCCCCTTCTTCTCCGACCAGCCGTTCTGGGGGGCCCGGGTGGCACTGCTGGGCGCCGGACCGGCGCCGCTGCCCGTGCGCAGGCTCACGGTGGACGCGCTGGCCGCCCGGGTGGCGCACGCCGTACGCGATCCGGGGACGCGTGCGGCGGCGGCGCGGCTGGGGGAGCGGTTGCGGGCCGAGGACGGGGTGGCGCGCGCGTGCGAGGTATTGGGATTGTGACCTTTTGGCAGGGGCGCCGGGAACCGCGGGAGCCCAACGGAAGGTGTCGGGGACATGATGATTCCCTGACCGGGGCTGTCGAGACGATCGTGATCTGGGTAAAGTGCGGTTCGATCGTTTTGACGGGTTTCACCGGGGAGTTCAGGACATGCGGTTGACCTTGCGCCGGGCTCTCGCCGTCGGTGCCGCGCTCGCGCTCATCGGCATCGTGACGCCCGGGGCCGCGTACTCGCAGGCCGACCCGGAGAGCTGCAATGATCTTCTGGGGCCCGACACCCCGGCCTACGTCGTGTGCCACTGGCTGGCCAAGCCGGATGAGGCGCTCGGCGTCGCCCTCTTCTGGGGCGCCGACGACGGGGCCAACCTCAAGGACGCCAGCCCGGTGGACGGCAAGTTCATCGACTGCTCGGCCGCGGGGGCCTCCTGCCCGAAGCCCGGTGACAGCGTCGAGGGCGACGAGAACTCCCCCCTCCCCGAGGGGTCCGAAGAGGGTGGCGCGCCCGAGTGCGAGGCGGGCCAGCAGTGCTCGGTCGACGGGCACGACGCGGGCGGCACCTCGGAGAGAGTCGCCGAGGACCCGGCCGGCACCCTCACCCCTCCCGGGCAGACCCCCACCGCCACGCCTACCTCCACCGCCACGCAGGACGCCGCCGCCGCGGCGGCCGCGCAGACCCCCGCCGGCCAAGCGATCACCGCCGCGGCGGCCGCCCGGTTCCGGATCTGGATCGACACCGAACTGGCCGACGACTGGAAGGCGGGCCCCGAGGCCTTCGCCGCCGCGGTCAAGCGCGTCGGCGCGCTGGCCTCGCGCCCGGAGGTGGCCGGCATCCGGTTCACCTCCCAGCTGGGGTACAACACGACGTTCGCCACGGACGACGAGATCAAGGCCTTCGTCGCCGCCGCCTCCGACGCGCTCCGCCAGGCCGCTCCCGGCAAGCGCCTGGGCGTCCACACGGTCGTGCCCGAACTCGCCTGCGGTGCGAACGACACCTGCAAGGCCGAGATGCGCAAGCGCCACCCGCTCCTCGCGCCCGAGCAGATCGAGTCCCCGCTGATCGCGGGCCGTGTCGACCAGATCTCCCTGGACAGCGGCCTGCTGTACGGCGGCTACGAGACCTGGAAGATCAACGCCGAGCAGGCCCACCGCAACCAGTGGATCCAGGTCCGCGCCCGGTCGTGGGACGTCCTGGCGCAGGTCGCCGCCGAGGAGACCGGCCTTGTCGGCCAGGTCGCCGAGGACCAGGTCGCCACCCGGCTCTCGGTGCCCGTCAAGGACGGCGCCGCCCAGCAGGTGAACGTCCGGACCCGGGTCCAGGACGCCCAGGGCACGGTGAAACACCTGAGCGCCTGGGACACGCTGAAGAAGCTCAGCCCGATCCAGCGCCGTCTGGCCGCCGTCTACGACCCGGCCGCTCCCGAGGTGGACGTGGCCACCGACCTCAGGAAGCTCTCCGAGGTCTTCGGCCAGATCTACCTCACCACCGCCTGACGTTTCGCCCCGCCGTCGCGCCCCCGTTCCCCTGCCGGTCGGCGCGGGCGGAGCCACGGGCACCGGGAGCCGCCCTCATGGGGTCTCCCGGTCGGTGAGGCGTTCCATCGCGGTGAGATCGATTTCCATGGCGCCGGTCCCCGCGGGCAGACCGAGTGTCCGGGCCGTGCCCGGATGCAGCTCGCCCGCGTGGCCCAGCACCGTCTCCTCGACGAGGAGCTCGAAGCAGCGCCCCGGCCGCCACGGGGCGTACTCGACGGGGCGCGTGGCCAGACGGGCGCCCATGACGTGCGCGGCCGTCCGGGCGGCCTCGACCACGCAGGCCCACGACGCCTCCCCGGTCAGGGCCGCGGCGAGATGGTGGGGCTGGGCCGGGGTGGCGGCGTCCAGCGCGTCGAGCTGGTCGTCGGTGGGGCGCCGACCGGCGGGCGGGGACGGCGGTGACCCGGCGCCCGGCCGGGGGATGAACACCGCCCCCTGCTCGAAGAGGGCGGGGTCGCGATTGCCGCGGCCGAGGTTCAGGGCCAGCGCGGACAGCAGCGCGGGCAGGAGCGTGGTGCGCAGCGCGGGCCTGCGGGGGTCGAGCGGGTTGGCGAGCCTCAGCGCGGTGCGGCGCGGGTCGTCGGGCGGCAGGCCGAGCGCCTCCCACATGGTGTCGCCGACGAAGGGGAAGCCCGGGGTCTCGACGTACCCGGCCCCGGCCAGCGCGTGCCCGATCCGCCGCCGCAGGCTCCGCGACCGGTCCAGCCCGCCACCGCCCCCGCCGCCGGCCTCGGCTCCGGCCGTGGCTCCGGCCCTTGACCCAGCCTCGGTCCCGGTATGTCCCGGCACCTCCGGAGCAGCCTCCGCCTCCCGGACGATCGCCCCCGTCTCCGCCCCCGTCCCCGTCCCCGTCTCTGTCTCCCGAACGGCCTCCGCCGGTGAATCCCGCCGGGCCCCGGGGACGGCTCGCGACCCCGGGATGATCTCCGCCTCCGGAACCGCCCGCGCGCTCGGCACCATTCGTCCCAGCGGGCCACCCCGGTCGTCCCGGCCGCTCTTCCCGTCCGGGCCGCCGTGGCCGTCCCGGGTGCCCCGGGAACCGGGCGGGGCCGGGCGGGGCGGGAACTCGTCCAGGGCGAGGGCGAAGCGGATGTCACCGTCGATGACGTCGCGTATGTCCTTCAAGCCGTGCCGGAGCATCAGGGTGCGCTCGATGCCCATGCCGAGGGTGAACCCGCTGTAGTGGTGCGGGTCGACACCGCAGGCGCCCAGCACCCGGGGGTGGACCATGCCGCAGCCGCCCCACTCGATCCATCCCCTGCCGCCGCAGGCGCCGCACGGCACGGCCGGCGCGTCCTCGGGGGCGCGTCCGGAGGCATCCTCACGATCGTCCTCGCGAGCGCCCGCGTCCGGTGGCGTCGCGGTGCCGTGGCAGGCCGTGCAGGCCACGTCCACCTTCACTGACGGGTCGGTGCAGGCGAACCGGTGGGCGCGGAGCCGGGTCGGTGTGCCCTCACCGAGCACGGAGGCCGCGAAGCGGTCGAGGGTGTTCTTCAGGTCGGCCATGGTGAGACCCCGGTCGACGGCGAGTACCTCCACCTGGTTGAACACCGGGCTGTGGGTGGCGTCGGCCGGGTCGGGACGGAAGGCGCGGCCGGTGCAGACCACGCGGAGCGGAGGAGCGCCGCCGAGCATCGCCCTGATCTGCGCCGGCGAGGTGCACGTGCGCAGCACCAGCCCCGACCGCCGGTCCGGGGCGACGGGATCCTCGAGGTAGAAGGCGCGGTCGGCCGCGCGGGCGAAGCGGCGCTCGTCCATGTTGAGGGCGTCGAAGGCGAACCACTCGGCCTCGACCTCGGGCCCCTCCACGACGCGGTAGCCGAGACCGACGAAGACGTCGACGATCCGCTCGGCCATGACGGTCACCGGGTGCCGGGCCCCGTGAGAGTCGCGCGGCGCATCCCCGGCGCGGCCTCCGGACGCTCCCCTCATCGTCACGATCGCCCGAGGGCCGGGGCGGAGCTCTCGTCGAGCACGGCGAACCGGAGCCTGACACGCTCCAGAGCTTCGGCGGTCATGTCTCACCTCGACTCTTCGCTACTCTGGGAACAGGTTTGATTACCCAAAGTTATGTGCGGGTCAACGGTGAGTCAACACCGAGCCGGACCGTGGACACGATGCGGCGCGGCCGGGTGAAATCCTCGCGCGGGCGAAGAATGCCCGTCGTGAACAGATGATGATGCCGACTATTCCATGGAATATGGCGATAACTTCGGCGGATAGGTGCTTTTCCGGCCGCGGATGGCCGTTTTCCCGAGCGCCGGAACCCCGCAATGTCGGACGCGGTTCTGTGCCGTTTCACGGGACGCGGTTCTGCACCGTTTCGCAGGGCGTCGTTCCGTCCGGTTTCGCAGGCGTTATCCCGTGAACACCGTCTCCACGGGAGGCCGCCCCGCGGCGCGCGTCCGGGCAGGACCTAGCCGAACGGATGTGTCCACAGTCCCAGAGGCGGGGAGTCGTCCTCGTCCCGGGCGTCCTCCTCCAGGCCGAGGGCCGACAGGATCATCGGGAAGGACCGGTCGAACTCGCGCTTCCAGTACGGCCAGGAGTGGGTGCCGTCCTTGTACAGGTGCACCATGGGCTTGACGCCGTACCGTCGGAGCTTGGCGACCAGGTCCTTCGCCGTGTAGGCGGAGATCGGCTCGCTGAGGTGGGCGGGGCTCCAGGGGGCTCCGGGCGGGTCGAGCTCGCCGAGGCGGCTGGTCGTGCCGCTGGAGATGTAGAGCTTCATGCCGCGCAGGTTCCTGGCCAGATACGCCGGGTCGTTGGCCTTCCAGACGCGGTGGTTCCTGATCGGGTCACCCCACAGGGCCTTGGGGTCCTGCCCCTCGGCCGCCTGCGCGTTCATGATGAGCTCGGGGATGCCGGGCAGGCGGGTGGACATGATCCCGCTGTAGGAGCCCGCGAAGCGGAACATCCCGGGGTGGCGCGCGGCGTACTTCATCGCGCCGTACGCGCCCATCGACAGGCCCGCTACGGCCCGGCGGCTCCCGGCCCGGTAGCCGATCTCCAGCAGCCTGCGCAGTTCGTAGGTGTGGAAGGTCTCCCAGGCGGGCGCGCCGCGCCTGCCGTGGTTGTACCAGTCGGAGTAGTTGCCGGCCCGGCCCGCCTCGGGCATCACGATGATCGCGTCCATGTTCTCCGTCGTGGCCGCGATGTTCGTCATCCGGGTCCACGAGGTGTAGTCGTCGGCCCCGCCGTGCAGCAGGTAGAGCACCGGCCAGGTGCGGCGCGCCCCCTTCGACCAGCCTTCGGGCAGCAGCAGGCGGACCGGCAGCACCGCGTTGACCGAGGGCGAGGAGATGTGGATGTCGACCATGCGCTGCCCGAGCCAGCGTTCCTTGACCACCCGGGCCACGCCCGGCTTGGCCGCCGGCCAGGGGCCCCACGGGCTCTTACCGCCGGACGGGGACGGCTTCGGCGTCGCGGCCCTGCTCACGGAGGCGGTGCTCGCAGAGGCGGTGACCACACCTGCGGCGGTCTCGCCCGCGGAGGCGGCGGCCGTGCCCGCGGACGCGGCCGGCGGCCCGGAAAGCCCGGCCGACCAGGCGTGATCAGCGTGCGCCGCCGTCGGCAACCCGACGATCAGCGCGGTCACCGACGCCAGGAGTCCGCGTCGAGCAGGTCGCATGGTCATTCCTCCGCCCGGCCTGGAGACAGGGGCCGTGGCAGGCGACCCTAGGCCGGGTGAGTGGACCCCGGCTATGAGCGTTCGCAACGAAATAAGACTGCGGCTTGCGTCTTGACAACAAATCATCCCGGATATCGCCCGTTATCACGTTCGTTACAAAACGACCTGGGGGATTGTGGGCTATCAGTGCTCCCTTATGCCGATACGTCTGGGTAAGTTGGCCGACCATCTCGGGTGTTCTTGGGAGCCGCCACGTGGACCTGTTCGGTGAAGACGAGATCCGCCGCTTCCTCACGGGGCGGATCGCGGCCCGCTGCCGCGTCCCTCTCGCGGACGTCGACCCCGACCGCCCCCTGGAGGAGTTCGGCCTGTCCTCCCGCGACGCCGTCGCGGTGGCCGGCGAGCTGGAGGTGCTCCTCGGCCGCGAGCTGGGGCCCACGCTGGTCTGGGAATATCCCACGATCAACCGGCTGGCCCGGGGCCTCGCCGCACACGCGGAGCCGGCCCCCGACGAGGCCCGTCCGGCCCGCCCCGACGAACCGATCGCGGTGATCGGCGTCGGCTGCCGCCTGCCGGGCTCGGTGCACGGCCCCGAGGACTTCTGGCGGCTGCTCATGGCGGGGGAAGACGCCGTCGGCCAGGTGCCCGAGGGCCGCTGGGAGGCGTTCGACGACGGTTCACCCCGCACCGCCGAGGCACTGGCCGGGACGACCAGGCACGGCGGCTTCCTGGACGACGTGGCCGGGTTCGACGCCGACTTCTTCGGGATCGCCCCGGGCGAGGCCGAGACCATGGACCCGCAGCAGCGGCTGCTGCTGGAGACGGCGTGGGAGGCGCTGGAGCACGCGGGCGTCGCGCCCCGCTCGCTGCGCGGCAGCCGCACGGGCGCCTTCGTCGGCATCTCCGGCAACGAGTACGCCTACCTGACCACCGCCGACACCTCCAGGGTGGACGCCTGGACGGCCACGGGCGCGGCGTTCAGCATCGCCGCGAACCGGTTGTCCTACCTGCTCGACCTGCGCGGACCCAGCCTGTCGGTGGACACCGCGTGCTCCTCCTCGCTGGTCGCCACCCACCTGGCCGTCGGCAGCCTGCGGTCGGGGGAGAGCGACCTCGCGCTCGCCGCCGGGGTCAACCTGCTGCTCTCGCCGGTGGTCACGATGGCCTTCGACCGGGGCGGCGGGACCGCGGCCGACGGGCGATGCAAGGCGTTCGACGCGTCGGCGGACGGGATGGTCAGGGCCGAGGGGTGCGGCGTCGTCGTGCTCAAGAGGCTGTCCGACGCCCGGCGGGACGGCGACCGGATCCTGGCGGTGCTCCGCGCCACCGCGGTCAACCAGGACGGCCGGTCCAACGGCCTGGTCGCGCCCAATCCGGAGGCACAGGAGGAACTCCTGCGCGCCGTCTACGCGGGTCTCGGGAGCCCCGGCTACATCGAGGCCCACGGCACCGGCACCTTCCTCGGCGACCCGATCGAGGCCCGCGCCGTCGCCGCCGCCCTGTGCGAGGGCCGCACCGAGCCGCTGCTTCTCGGCTCGGCCAAGAGCAACCTCGGCCACCTGGAGGCCGCCGCCGGAATCACCGGCCTCATCAAGACCGTTCTCGCCCTCCACCACGGCGTCATCCCGCCGAGCATCCACTTCCACCGGCCCAACCCGCACATCCCCTGGGACAGCCTCAAGGTCGTCACCGTCCCCACCCCCTGGCCGGACGAGCATCCCCTGGCGGGCGTCTCCTCCTTCGGCTTCGGCGGCACCAACGCGCACGCGGTCCTCGAACGCGCCCCGCTCGCCCCGCCCCCGTCACCCGCGCCCACGGCCGCCAGGATCTTCCTGCTCACGGACGTCTCCGCGGAACGGGTCAGGGCCCACGCGGGGGCGCTCGCGGACTGGGCCGCCTCCGAGGTCTCCGACACGACCGTCTCCGACACGACCGTCTCCGGTTCCGAAGTCTCCGGCCGGGCCGCTCCCGGCCGGGCCGCCTCCGACCCGGGCCCCGCCGTCGTGAGGGGCGGTGTCCCGCTGGGCGACGTCGCGTATACGCTTGCCCGGCGGGCCGGGCGCGGCAGGGCCGGCGCCGCGTTCGTCGCGGCGGACCGGGCGGAGCTGGTCACCGGGCTGCGCGCCGTACGGGACGGGCGGGGCGTCACCGGGATGGCGCAGGCCGGCGGGCGGGGGCCGGTGTGGGTGTTCTCCGGGTACGGCTCGCAGTGGGCGGGGATGGGCGCCCGCCTGTACGCCGAGGAGCCGGCGTTCGCCCGGGTGATCGACAAGCTGGACCCGATGTTCGCCGAGGAGGCCGGCATCGCGCTGCGCGAGATCGTCGCCGGGGGTGTCGAGGCACGGGGCGTGACCGCGGTGCAACCGGTGATCTGCGCGGTGCAGGTGGCGCTCGCCGGGACCTGGACGGCGTACGGGATCCGGCCGGCGGCGGTCGTCGGGCACTCGATGGGCGAGGTCGCGGCCGCGGCGGTCGCCGGCGGCATCGGGCTGCGGGACGCGGTCCGGGTGATCTGCCGCCGGGCGGCCCTGCTCGGCACGCTGGGCGGCGGCGGGGCCATGGCGGTGCTGGAGGTGCCCGCCGAGGAGGTCCCCGCGGACCTGCACGTCGCCGTGTACTCCTCGCCCCGGCAGTGTGTCGTCACCGGGGACCCGGACCGGGTCGCCGCCTTCGCCGCCGAGGTCGGGGCGCGCGGGCTGCTCGCCCGGGTGCTGACCGCCGAGGGCGCCGGACACTCACCTCAGGTCAGGCCGCTCCTGCCGAGGTTGCGCGAGGCCCTGGCGGGCGTCGCGGGGAGCAAGCCGGAGATCCCGTTCTACTCGACAGTGTTCGAGGATCCCCGGGAGGCGCCGACCTTCGAGCCCGCCTACTGGGCCGCCGGGGTCCGGCGCCCGGTCCGCCTGCTCGGCGCGGTCCGGGCCGCCGCGGAGGACGGGTACACCGTGTTCACCGAGATCAGCCCGCATCCGGTCCTGGCCGGTGCGCTGCGAGACACGCTTCCCCCGGACGCCGTGATCACCCACTCGCTCCGGCGTGGTCACGACGAGGAACTCCGGGCGCAGCTCGCCGCGGTCGCGGTCGCCCTGCCCCCGCCGGCCACGTCCGGGACGCTCTCCGACGTCCCGCCGTCGCCCTGGCGGCACGAGCGCCACTGGGTGTCCGCCACCCGCCCCGCCGCGCTCCCGCCCGGCACCGATCCGCTGCTCGGAGTGCACGTCGAGAGCCCCGCGGGGCACGTGTGGACCACGACCCTCGACGACCTGTCGGACGTGCCCTGGCGCATGGATCCCGCGGTGTGGCGGCCGCACGGGCTGCCCGTCATGCCGCTGGCCGCGGTGGCGGCCCTGGCCCAGGCGGCGGCGTTCGCCGTCCACGGCGAGGCCGAGCTGACCGGCGTCACCCTGCACGCGTTCCTGCCGCTGCCCGCCACGATCACCACCACGCTCACCCCCTCCGGGGAGGTCGCGATCGACGCCAGGAACGCCGCCGGGGTCTGGGTGCGGTACGGCACCGCGACCGTCGTCCCCGGCTCGCCGCCCGTCACGACCGTGCCCGGCCCCGCCGAGCTGGCCGAACGGCTGCGGACCGGGTCGGGGATGCCGGTCGGGGTCGAGCGGCTGGGCCGGGACGGCACCCCGTCAGGCCTGCTCGTCAGGGACGTCCCGGCCACCGCCGTGCCGGTCCCGCTGGCGGGCAAGCTTGTGAGACGCGTGTGGGTCCTGGCGGAGGAAGGGGAGATCGGGGAAGGCGGTTCGGAAGTCACCGCCGGGACGAGGGTTGACGGCGCGTCGCCGGGGAAGGGCTCGGAGCCACGCTCGGCCCGCGGCTGGCTCGTCGTGGCCGTGAAGGGGGATCCGCGGGCCGAGCGTCTCTCCGCGGGGCTCTCCGCCGCCGGGCACGTCGTCCACCGCCTCGCGCTCTCCGCTGTCGCCCCGGCGTCACCGCCGTTCTCGTCCCACCGTCTCGGAACCCCTGACGTCGTCCCGGTGTCACCGCCGTTCGGAACCCCCGGCGGCGCCCGGGTGATACCACCGCCTTCGTCTCCCTCTCCCGGGACCTCCGGCGCCGATCCGACAGAACCGCTGTCCTCGTCGCTGGTCCCGGCCCAGCGCCCGGCGCCCCGCCCGGCGGCGCCCGCAGCGCCCGCGGCGGCCCCGGCGGTCCACGAGGGCCAGGCGGTCCATCGGATCCCGGCGGAGCCGGTGGACCACGGGGACGCGGCCCGGATCCCGGCGGTCGACGAGGTCGTGGTGCTGGTCCCGCCCGGTCTGCCGCCCAGGGGAACCGAGGCGCTGATCCTCGCCGTCACCGGGCTCGTCCGCGACCTCGCAGCCGCCCTCTCCGTTTCCGACACCACTGTCGGCCTTTCCGCCGCTGACGCCGCCGTCGACACCGCCCGCGACTCCGCCGCCGTCGACACCGCCCGCGACTCCTCCGCCCGCGACGCCGCCGCCGGGCCGGAGGATCGGGCGGGGCGGCGGGCGGAGGCACGGTTGAGGCTCGTCACGGACCGCGCGCAGGCCGTGCTCGACGGGGAGCCCGGCGACCCCGGCGCCGCGGCGCTGCGCGGGCTGGTCAGGGTGCTGGCCTTCGAGCATCCGGAGCTGCGGGCCTGTCTCGTCGACGTCGACGGCGTGGAGGCGCTCCTGGCCGAGCTGGCGGCCGACCCCCCGGACGACGAGGTCGCCTGGTCCTCCGGCGCCCGCCACACCGCCCACCTCGGCGCCGCCCCCCAGCTCGCCGGAGACTCCGAGCCGGCCGGCGGCGCCTCACCCGCCGGTGGCCCCGAGCCCGCCGGCGGTCCCGTCCCCCTCTCCCGCGGCGCGGCGGGCGCGCGGGTGCGCAGGGGCGGCCGGCGGGCGCCGGTGGTCCGGCGGGGCGGGGGATACCTGGTCACCGGCGGGTACGGCGGGCTGGGGCTGGTCGTGGCCCGCTGGCTGGCGGAGCGGGGCGCCGGGCGGATCGTGCTCGGCGGCCGGTCGGGGCCGTCGCCCGAGGGGGCCGGGGTGATCGAGGCGCTGCGGGCGCTGGGCTCGGACGTGCGGGTGGTGACGGGCGACCTGGCCGTGCCGGGGGTGGCCGCGCGGCTGGTCGCCGCGACGACGGCGGGCGGGGTGCGGCTGCGCGGGGTGGTCCACGCGGCGGGCGTGCTGGACGACCGCCTCGTCACCGGTGTGGGCCCGGACGATCTGCACCGGGTCTGGTCGGCCAAGGTTCACGGCGGCCTGGCGCTGCACGAGGCGACCCGGGACGCCGACCTGGACTGGTGGGTGGCGTTCTCCTCGGCGGCGGCGCTCCTCGGCTCACCGGGGCAGGCCGCCTACGCGGCGGCCAACGCCTGGCTGGACGCGCTCTGCGACCTGCGCCGGGCCGAGGGGCTGCCCGCCACGACGATCAACTGGGGCACCTGGGCGGAGGTCGGGGGAGCGAGCGGGACGGCGCTGCCCGCGGTCTCGCCCATCACGCCCGCCGAGGGGGTCGAGGCGCTGGAAGCGCTTCTCGCCGGGGGCGCGCCCGCCGCGGGCGTGCTGCGGCTGGACGCGGCCGCGGCCGTCGCGGCGTTCCCCGGCATCGTGCGCATGCCGTACTTCGCGGACCTCGCGGGCGCGGTGACCGGGGCGGCGGCCGGGGCCGACGACGGCCGGGCGGACGTCGAGGCGCTGGCCGCGATGGAGCCCGGCCGGGCGGTCGAGGTCCTGGTCGCCGGGGTCGGTGAGCGGGCCGCGGTCGTGCTGGGCTCCGACGCCGCCCGGCTGCGCGAGGACACGGTGCTCACCGAGGCGGGCCTCGACTCGCTGGCCGCGACCCGGCTGCGCGGCATGATCGAGCACGACTTCGGGGTCGTCCTCCCCGCCGCGCCGATGCTCCAGGGCGCGACGCTCGGGGACGTGGCCGCGGCCGTCGCCGCCGAACTGGGCCTGTCCCGCACGGCGGCCCCGGCGCGCCGGGTCGAGCCGAGGGACGCCGCGGAGCGGCAGGTCGTCTCGGCGCTCACCCGGGTCCTCGGACGCGAACTCGGGGTGACCGAGCGGATCCCGGCGGACGCCCTGCCGGCCCTGCTGGACGTCCTCGGCCGGGACGTGGGCCGTGATCTGGCCGCGGGCGCCGGGCCCCGGACCGGGCCGGTGACCGTCGCGCAGGTGGCCGACCTGGTGCGGGAGATCGACGAGGAGGAGGCCGCCCGGGGCCTGGTCCGCCCCCTCACTCCCGCCGCCCGCGCGTTCCTGGCCGCCCACGGCGCGGAACCCCGGTCCGGCGGGCAGGCGCCGCTGTTCCTGGCCCATCCGGCGGGCGGGACGACGGGCGTCTACTCGCTGCTGGCGGCGGCCCTGGGCGCGGACCGGGTGGTGTTCGGGCTGGAGCGCCCGGCGGACCTGGCGGTCTTCGGACCGGACCCGGGGGTCGGGCAGCGGGCCGCCCGGTACGTGGAGGAGATCAGGAAGGTGCAGCCGGCCGGGCCGTACCGCGTGGGGGGATGGTCGTTCGGTGGCGTCCTGGCGTTCGAGATCGCCCGGCGGCTCGGCGCGGAGGACGTCGAACTGGTCGCCATGATCGACTCCGGGCTCCCGGACGAGGTCGCGGCGGCGGAGCGGTCCGAGATCACCGCGAGGAGGTACGCGGACTTCGCGGCCTACCTCGCCGAGACGTACGGGGTGCGCGTCCGGCTTGCCCGCGAGGAGCTCGCGGGCCTGGACGAAGCCGCCCAGTTCGCGCTGGTGGAGACGCGCGTGGCCGAGTCGGGGGTGCTGGAGATGCTGGGGGAGGCCATCCTCCGGCACCAGGTCACCTCACACGAGGACACCCGCGCTCTGGAGGCGTACCGGGCGGGGGGTTACTGCGGCCGCGTGGTGCTCTACCGCTCCACGGACCCCACCCCGTGGGCGGTTCGGGACGCCCGCTACGCCCACACCGGTGACCCCGGCAGGGGGTTCGGCCCGTTCAGCCCGGGGCTGGAGATCGTCCCCGTTCCCGGCTCGCACCACCTCAACCTGCTCGACCCGCCGCACGTGGAAGTCATCGCCGCTCACCTTGGAGGCCAGCTATGACCCTCGCACAGGCCGTCGTCGACGGTGCCGACCCCGACGAGCTCGCCCGGCTGGAGGTCCCGGCGACCTTCCGGGCCGCCCACACGCGCAAGGACCAGGTCGGCATGTTCGGCCCGAGCCCGCACGGGGTGGACGGCGTGGACAAGGACATCACCGGGTCCATCCACGTCGGGGAGGTGCCCATGCCGGAACTCGCCCCCGACGAGGTGCTGATCGCCGTCATGGCGAGCGCCGTCAACTTCAACACCGTGTGGACGGCCATGTTCGAGCCGGTCCCCACCTTCGCCTTCCTGGAGCGGTTCGGCCGGCAGGACCCCCGGCACGACAGGGACTTCCACGTGATCGGCTCGGACGCCTCCGGGGTGATCGTCCGGATGGGCCCCGCCGTGCGGCGCTGGAAGATCGGCGACCGGGTCGTCGTCTCGCCCGCCTACGTGGACGAGCAGGACCCGGTCACCCACGCCGACTCGATGCTCGGCGCGGATCTGCGCGCCTGGGGCTTCGAGACCAACTACGGTGGCCTGGCCGAGTTCGCCGTGGTCAAGGCCACCCAGCTGCTTCCCAAACCCCGGCACCTGACCTGGGAGGAGGCCGCCTGCAACATGCTGTGCGCGTCCACCGCCTACCGCATGCTGGTCAGCGAGCGCGGGGCCCGGATGAAGCAGGGTGACGTCGTGCTGATCTGGGGGGCGACCGGCGGGCTCGGCGCGTACGCCGTGCAGCTGGTCAGGAACGGCGGTGGCATTCCGGTGGGTGTCGTCAGCTCCGAGGAGAAGGCCGACCTGCTCCGCCGGCTGGGGTGCGACCGCGTCGTGAACCGCTCCCAGTTCGACCACCTCGACGACGAGAAGGCGTGGCGAAGGTTCGGCGCCGAGATCCGCCGCCAGGCCGGCGAGGACCCCCACATCGTCTTCGAGCACACCGGCAAGGACACCTTCGGCGCCTCCGTCTACGTCGCCCGGCGTGGCGGTTCGGTCGTCACGTGCGGGTCGTCCAGCGGTTACGCCCACGCTTACGACAACCGGCACCTGTGGATGAAGCTCAAGCGGATCGTCGGCTCCCACGGGGCGAACTACCAGGAGTGCCACGAGGTCAACCGGCTCCTGGAGCTGGGCATGCTGCACCCCGCGCTCTCGGCGGTCTACCCGCTCGCCGAGACCGGCGCCGCCGCCCGCGCCGTGCAGCTCAACCGGCATGTCGGCAAGGTCGGCGTGCTGGGCCTGGCTCCCGCCGAGGGCCTCGGGGTCGAGGACCCCGAGCTCCGGGAGCGCTTCGGCGAGGACCGGATCGGGATGTTCCGGGGATGGACGTCCTGACCGGCCGGGGCGCATCCGGGCCGGGGCGGACGTCCTGACCGCCCCACCCGGCCGGGACGCGCCCGGACCGGGGGTGAGTCCTGACCCGGGTCGCCCCGCCCGGCCGGGGCGCACCCGGGCCGGGTGGGGCGTGCCCGGATCGGGCGGGACGCACCCGGGGCACGTCCGGGTGCCCGGGACGCGCCGGACCGGTCAGCCCGCCGGGGAGCCGGCGGACTGGCGGGCCCGCAGCACGATCTCCAGCTCGAACCGGATGTCGGGGTCGCTGAGCTGGTCGCCGTACAGCTCCTCCAGCTGCCGCAGCCGGTAGCGCACGGTCTGCGGGTGCACGTGGAGCCTGGCCGCGACCTCTCCCGCGCCCCGGCCGTGCCGCAGCCAGGCCAGCAGCGTCTCGGCCAGCCGGTCCTGCTGGCTGGGACGCAGGTGCGCCAGGGGCGCCAGCCGCACCTCGGTGAGGGCGCTGACCAGTTCCTCGTCCTTGAACACGATCAGCGTGGCCATGTGGTCGGAGCAGCGGAGCAGGCCGCGTTCCTCGGTGAGGACGCCGCGCCGCTGCAGGCCGAGCGCCTCGCGGGCCCAGCGCAGCGAGGTCGCGGCCGCGGCCAGCGGCACCGCGGGACCGATCGCGGCCTTCCAGCCGCGCAGCCCGTTCTCCAGGGTCTGGGCCTGGCCGGGGCCGTTGGGGTCGGGCACGATCAGGCACGGGCCGGGACGGTCGAGGCGCGACAGCACGTCCGGGGGGAGGGAAGGGGGACGGTGGCCCCCGGGACGTTCCTCCAGCGCGACCCCGGCCACCGTCCTGGGCAGCCGCCAGCCGACGGCCTTGGCCAGGTCGGCGATCGCCTCGGGGGAGGCGGGCGGCTGGCTCAGCAGCAGGTCCGTCAGCCGCCGGCGGCGGCGCTCGATCTCGCCGGCCGCGCGGGCCCTGGCCTCCTCGAAGCCCTCGGCGGCGGCGTCGGCGAGCTGGTCGAGGTAGACGAAGATGGCCTCACCCAGGTCGTACAGGTGCTGCGGGGTGAGTCCCAGCTGCTCGGACTGCTCGGTCAGGCGCCGCCAGGCCACCCGGGCGCCCAGGCGCATGGCGGTCTGCAGGGGTTCGAGGTTGCGGCCCTCGTTGGCCTCGCCCCGGCCGATCGTGCGGAAGACGTCGGGCTCCCAGCGCGCTCCGGGGTTCTCGATGCGGTCGACGAACTGGCGCAGGGCCTCGTCCACGGCGAGGCGGAGGGCCTTGACGTACAGCTTGTCGGCCGGCCGGGCGTATTCGGGGATCCGAGCGGTTATCTCGTCGATAACCTGGTTCGCGACCTGGGCGAGGCCCGGTCTCAGCAGTCTGGCGACGTTGGCGGGAGCCGAGCGCCACAGTCGCTGGTCGGACGTGTCATGGGATCTCGCCTTGCGGCCGTTGAGGCCCTTGACAGCGATCCCGGTGCGTTCCTTTGTCGCCATAGACCCTCCCGTCGGAGTGCGCCTCACATTCTCCCCTAATTGACACTTTGGACAATTAGCAAACGCTTGTTCTTGTCTCAAATGCAACATGTGGGGCATCCGGCGGGAGGGACTGCGGGTGTCCGGCCTCCGCGCTACGGGGCAGGCCGGGGTGCCGGGCCGTGCGCTACGGGCAGGCCGGGGTGCCGGCCCCGTGGCGCTACGGCAGGCCGGGAAGGCGGCCCCGGCTCTGGCGGAGGTAGCCGGCGAACTCCTCCAGGGAGATGAGGCCGTCGCCGTCCCGGTCGATGCCGGCGATGGCCGCCGCGGCCGCCTCGGGGGTGAGCGGCTGGCCGAGCACCTCCATGAGCCGGCTCAGCTCGACGACCGAGATGAGGCCGTCACCGTCAACATCAACAATCTTGAATGTCGTCGCGTAGTCGTCCGTCACGGTTGCATCCGCCTTCTGGCAGCAGGGAAATCAGACGCCAAGCACATTAGCGGGCCCCGGGAGGCTCCCCCACGGGGGGAGGCGGGGCCCCGAGACGGCTCAGGACCCCGCTCCGGCGTTCCGGCTTCCGATGCCTTGACGCCCGGCTTCCGGCGTCCCGGCTCACGGTGCTCCGGTTTCCGGCGTCCCGGCTCACGGTGCTCCGGTTTCCGGCGTCCCGGCTCCCGGTGCTCCGGTTTCCGGCGTCCCGGCTCCCGGTGCTCCGGTTTCCGGTGCTCCGGTCAGAGCACGGCGCCCGAGCCCTCCCGGACGCGGGCCGGGCGCTTCCCCTTGGGCTGCGGCGGCGGCGCGGAGTTCCGCTTCTCGAACACGATCGCCAGCGGACCCGCGACCAGGGCCGACGAGAGCGTGCCGACAACGATCCCGATCAACAGCGCCACCGCGAAGTCGGTCAGCGAGTCACCGCCGAGCACCGCCAGCGCGGTCAGGATGAACAGCGCGCCCAGGCCGGTGTTCACCGTGCGGGGCACGGTCTGCAGGATCGCGGTGTTGGTCACCTCCGTGAACGAGGCCTTGCGCTGCGCCCCCCACAGCTCGCGGACCCGGTCGAAGACCACGACCTTGTCGTTGACGGAGTAACCGATCACGGTGAGCATCGACGCCAGGAACACCCCGTCCACCGGCTTGCCGAGCCACGCGAACGCGCCGATCACGACCGCCGCGTCGACGGCCAGGGCCAGCACCGTCGCCAGGCCGAACGTCCAGCGGAACCGGAGGGCGAGGTAGAGGAGCTGGGCGGCGAGCGCGACACCCAGCGCGACCAGCGCGTTGCGGCGCAGCTCGTCCCCGAGGCTCGGGCCGATCAGCTCGTCGCGCTCCTTGGTGACCTGGGCGCCCCCGCTCTCCAGCGCCGTCTCGATCCTGACCACCTCGGCCGGGCCGATCTGGCCGGTCCGCACGGAGATGTCCTGGCCCGACGACTGCACCACGGCGTTCGGGAACCCGGCCCGGCTGACCAGCTCGCGGGCGGCGTCGGCGGTCATCGGGGTGGTCGTGGAGTACTCCACCAGCCTGCCCCCGGTGAACTCCACACCGAAGTTGACGCCGCGCACCAGCACCCCGCCCACGGACGCGGCCACCAGCGCGCAGGCGACCGCGAGGTACACCCCGCGGTGCCGCATCACGTCGGGCTTGCGGGTGTTGAGCCAGGTCCTGACGCGCCCGATGTCGGACAGGCCGGTGAGCGCGGGCCGGGACACCACGGCCCGGCGGCTCACCGCCCACTGGGCCAGCACCCGGGTGATGACCATCGCGGTGATCAGCGAGGCGAGCACGCCGATGGTCAGGGTGACACCGAAGCCGCGTACCGGGCCGGAGGCCAGGAAGAACAGGAGCCCGGCGGCGAGCAACGTGGTGATGTTGGAGTCGGCCACCGCGCTCCACGCGTTGCGGAAGCCCTTCTCCAGGGAGCTCCGGAGGTTCGGCTCCGTCGCGTACTCCTCGCGCGCCCGCTCGAAGACCAGGACGTTGGCGTCGACCGCCATGCCGATCGCCAGCACGAAGCCCGCCAGGCCCGGCAGGGTGAGCGTCGCGCCGAGCCCCACCAGCGCCGCGTAGGAGATGAGCGCGTAGCAACCCAGGGCGACCGCGGCGACGAAGCCCACCAGCCGGTAGGTCACGACGATGAACAGCGCGGTGAGCGCGATGCCGATGACGGCCGCCTGGGCGCTGGCCGCGATCGCGGCGGCGCCGAGCGTCGGGCCGACGGTCCGCTGCTCGACGATCTCGACGGGCACCGGCAGCGAGCCGCCCTTGATCAGCAGCGCCAGGTCCTGGGCCTCCTCCGTGGTGAAGGTGCCGGTGATCTGGGTGGAGTTGCCGGGCAGGCCCACCCGGCAGGCCACGTCCTCGTTCACCTGGGGCGAGACGATGACCTTCGCGTCGAGCAGGATGGCGACCCTGCGCTTGGGGTCGCCGGGCTGGTTGCAGGCGGCCTCGCCGGTCAGCTTGGTCCACGCCGCGCGGCCCTGGTCGCGGAAGTCGACGGTGACGAACCATCCGCTGCCCCGCTGGGGGTCGATGCCGGCCTCGGCGTCGCTGACCGCGTCACCGGTGAGCGCGGCCGGGCCCACGTGCAGCGGGGCGCCGTCCTCGTCGTTGAGGATCTGCTCGCCCTTCCCGGGCTTCGCCCCCGCCTCGGGGACGCCGATGACGGGGTGGAAGGTGAGCTGCGCGGTCTTGCCGATGACCTCCGCGGCCTTGGTGGGGTCCTGCACGCCGGGCAGTTCCACGATGATGCGCCGCTCGCCGGAGCGGGCCAGCGGCGCGTCCGCCACGCCCAGGCCGTCGGCCCGGCGGCGGAGCACCTCCAGGGTGCGGTCGGTGGCCGCGGCGTCGGCCTTGACGGTCGGGGAGTCCCGGGTCTCCAGGACGAGCTGGGTGCCGCCGCGCAGGTCGAGACCGAGACGCGGCGACATCGTCAGGGCGATGAACAGTGAGGTGGCGATGACGGCGAGCGCCGCCACCGCGCGTACCACGGGGGCACGCGACATGGAAGCCTCCACAGGCTGGGGAAGACAGGCTCGAAAAAGGGGGGTGTGCTCGGGAACGAGGTGCCTCAGGCACGGTGAGGTTCCCCGTACGGCGGGTTCTCCCGTACGGCGGGTTCTCCCGTACGGCGGGTTCTCCCGTACGGCGGGGCGTTCTCGGGCACGGCCGAGGCCCCGGAGCCGGTCCGGGGTGTCTCAGCCGCCTGTGGAGGGCGGGGCGCGGCCGTGCTTGACGAGCAGGGCCGCGAGCGGGCGGGGGGCGTCGCCGGAGGTGAGGCGCGCGCCGGGGCCCGGGGCGGGCAGCGGGTGCCGGGCGTCCGGCGGCGGCGCCGCGAAGGGGTGGCCGCCTCCGGCGCCCGTCCCGGTCCCGGGGACGCCCGCGACGAAGACGTACCGCTGCCCACCGGCCGTGACCTGGCGGGACAGGGGCTGGTGCTCGCCGCCGGCCTTGGCGACGGCGGGGTGGTGCAGCAGGGCCCCGGCGGTGATCCCGCCCAGGCCGCCGGAGACGAACAGCGGGAACAGCAGGGCCAGCAGCCAGCCGAAGGGAACGCCGCGCCGCAGCCGCCGCATGATCCCTCCCTCCCGTCCTGCTCACCGTAGCCCGCGGGGGTCATCGGGGCACGCCTGCGCCACTAAATGCTGATAAATCCACCAACCAGGGGTAGTGCGCACGCATGCGACTGACCTACACGGCGGATCTGTGGTGGAAGAACGCGGTCGTCTACTGCCTGGACGTCGAGACCTACAAGGACGGCAACGGCGACGGCATCGGTGACTTCCGCGGCCTCACCCAGCAGATCGACCACCTGGACCGGCTCGGGGTGACCTGCATCTGGCTGATGCCGTTCTTCCCCAGCCCCAGCCGCGACGACGGCTATGACATCAGCGACTTCTACTCCGTGGACCCGCGCCTGGGCACCCTGGGCGACTTCGTGGAGTTCATGCGCACCGCCAGGGACCGGGGCATGCGCGTGATCGCCGACCTCGTGGTCAACCACACCTCCGACGAGCACCCCTGGTTCAAGGAGTCGCGTTCCAGCCGCGACTCGCCCAAGCGCGACTGGTACGTCTGGAAGGACGCCCCCGACCCCGTCGATCCCAAGGCCATCGTCTTCCCCGACAAGGAGGACAGCCTCTGGGAGCCGGACGAGAAGACCGGCCAGTACTACTACCACAGCTTCTACCGGTTCCAGCCCGACCTGAACACGGCCAACCCCGAGGTCCGCGACGAGATCGCGCGCGTCCTCGGCTTCTGGATGGAGCTCGGGCTGTCCGGGTTCCGGGTGGACGCGGTGCCGTTCCTCATCGAGGGCATCGACGGCGACCCGCACGAGTACCTCGCCGACCTGCGCGCCTTCATGAACCGCCGGGACGGCACCTCGATCCTGCTGGGCGAGGTCAACCTGCCCTACCCGGAGCTGATGAGGTACTTCGGTGACGGCAACGGCGACGAGGTCACCATGTGCTTCGACTTCGTCGCCATGCAGCGCTTCCATCTGTCGATGGCCCGCCGGAACCCCGAGCTCCTCGCCGAGTCCCTGCGTGAGCGGCCCACGCCGCCCGACGACTGCCAGTGGGCGATGTTCCTCCGCAACCACGACGAGCTGACCCTGGACAAGCTCACCGAGTCGCAGAAGCAGGAGGTCTTCGACGCCTTCGGCCCGGAGAAGGACATGCAGCTCTACGACCGGGGGCTCCGCCGCCGCCTGCCGCCGATGCTCGGCGGCGACCTGCGTCGGCTCAAGCTCGCCTACAGCGTGCTGTTCTCCATGCCGGGCACGCCGGTGCTCTTCTACGGCGAGGAGATCGGCCTGGGCGAGAACCTGGAGGCGGAGGGCCGGATGGCGGTGCGCATCCCGATGCAGTGGTCGCGCGGCGGCGGCTTCTCGCCCGTCCGCCCGAAGACCCAGGCCCTGCCGCCGTCCGGGACGTTCGGCCCCCACGAGGTCAACGTCGAGGACCAGCGCCGCGACCCCGGCTCGCTGCTCAAGTGGGTCACCCTGCTGATCGAGCGCTACCGGGAGTCGCCCGAGCTGGCCTGGGGCGACTACGACGTCCTGGACGCCGGCGACGAGGCCGTGCTGGCCCTGCGCGCCGACGCCGACGGGGGCACCGTGGTCGCCGTCCACAACTTCGCCGACCGCGAGGCCGAGGTGGAGCTCGCGCTGGGTGATCTCGGCCACTGCGACCTGCTGGTCGACCTGCTGGTGGACGGCACCCTCGACCTGCCCGACGACGGCAGGGTGACGTTCTCCCTGGAGCCGTACGGCACGCGCTGGCTCCGCGCCTCCGTCCCCGAGGCCGCCCCCGAGGACACCTCGGCCAAGAGCGGGTGACCGGTGTCCCGGCCGGGGCCGGGCGCGGATCCGGCCCCCGCGGGCGCCCGCTCCCGGGTTCCGCCCCGTGGATCACCGGACGCCGGGCGCGGCCCGTCCGCCGCCCCCTGCGGTTTCCGGTCCCCCTGCGATCTCCGGCCCCGCCTCCGCGATCTCCGGCTCCCGCCTCCTGTGATTTCCGGCCCCCGCCCCCGTCGATCCCCCGTCGATCCGATGTGATCCCCGGCCCCTGTTCCCGGTTGCCCGCCGGTACGCATATGCTGCGCATCGTTGTCCAACGCGTCCAGCAGCATTCAGAAGGAGAAGCTCACCGTGTACAAGGAGTTCGCGATCGAGGCCGTGGTGTGGCTGATCCCCGTCGTCGTGCTGCTCGCGCTGGCTTTTATGATCACTGCCTGACCCGGGCACGGCCGAAGAGCCGCCGGGTCACGTCCGCGGCGCCCCGGCGCGGGCGGTGAGCACGCCCGCCGGGTGGGCGTGGACGCCGCCCGCGGGCCGTGCCTCCGGGCGGGTCAGCGCTCGGCCAGGACGATCACCGAGTCGTCGGGACCGAGGCGGATCGGACGTGACTTCTCGGGGTTGAGGACGACGCCGAAGTGCGGCGCCTCGTTCACCCGGTCCGCCAACCGGTAGCCGATCGCGGTCTCGCCGCGGCGGCGGGCCGACTCGATCACCGTGGCGAAGCTGACCGGCACCCCCGCGCGGACGTACCGGTGCGCCGGACGGGGGTGGATCACCGAGCCGCGGGAGTCGAAGAGACAGTCGAACACCTCGGCCAGGTGCTTGTTCTCGGCGAGCTGGGCCAAGAGTAGGCCGATCACCGTGTCGCTGATCACGATGTCGTCGGCCCGGGTGACCTCGGCCAGGGTCCGGTTGTTCTCGTCGTGCATCTCGCTGACGATCGAGTAGCGCTCGCCGAGCGAGGTCTGCATGTCGCGGAGCTGGAGCAGGGTCATCAACGTCCGGGTGTCGGCGTGCTCGGCGCTGTAGCGGTCGTCGGAGAGCACGATCACATGCTGGTAGACGCCCAGCCCGAGGGATTCCAGCGCGTAGCGGTCGGTGGTCTCGCAGTCCTTGACGTTCACCGTGAGGTTGACCAGGCCCTCGAAGCCGCCGGACGCGCCGGGGTGGTCGGAGGCGATGTCCAGGACGGAGCCCGAGGCGGCGTAGCCGTCCAGGCAGCGGACGATGTGGTGGCCCCGGCTGTTCCAGTTGAGGATCAGGGTCCGCTCCGGACCCGGCGGGTCGGGCTCGGCCATGACGATCGCCTCCTCCTGGGTCTCCGGCATGTCGCCGGCCAGGTGGATCATCGAGTCGTCCTGGGCGATCACGATGATCTCGTCCCCCGCGAGGATGACGGTGTCCGCCGGCGGGTTCAGCATGATCCGGCCCTCGCGGCGCAGGCCGATGACGGTGGCGGTCCGGTACGCCGGCAGCGCCTCCCCGTACGTCATGCCCGCCAGGTGCGGGTCCGAGCGCAGGTAGATCTCGCCGCCGGAGAAGTTGAGCAGGTCCATGCAGACCACGGACGTGCCCGACTGCCGGGACGACTGCACGATGAGCCGGGAGGCGGTGTCGTCGGAGTCGACCAGGTGGACGTCCGGGCCTCCGGCGAGCCGGGCGGCGGCCATGTTGGCGGTGTCCGCGATCGCGGCCACCACCGGCGGGTGGTCGCCCGAGCGTTTGGCCAGGGCGAGCAGCGTCTTGATGACGTGCGCGTCGGGGTCGTCCCCCTGCGGGGAGAGGACCACCACGGAGCGGGCGCCCTCCAGGTTCATCAGGTCGAGGTCGGTCGGCTCGGTGGGCCGCCCGGTCCGGCAGACCAGCGTGGTCCGGCCCGTCTCGCCCACGAACTGGCGGATCTCGTCCTCCATGGCGATCTTGTCCTTGTCGGCCAGGACCGCGATGACGGACCCGCGCTCGCTGGCGTGGGCCTGGACCAGCTCGCTGACGATCGTGAAGACCTGCTCCGACCAGCCGAGGATCACGATGTGCCCGGTCTCGATCACCCGGGACTTGCCCTTGCGCAGCTCCTCGAACTTGGTCTTCAACCCGTTGGCGAGCACGCCGACGAGGGCGCTGACGATGAAGAGCCCGCCCAGCGACGCGGCGAACATCAGCGCGACGAACGGCACGCTGCCGGTGTCGCTCGCCACCTTGCCGGGGCTCAGCGTGCGCATCAGGACCGCCCACAGCATGCCCGCGGCGCCGTCATGCTTCGCCGCCTCGGCCGGCGTCAGCCACAGGCTCAGGAGCGTGACGACCACGATCAGGCCGAGGGAGATGAGGGCCAGCCACCCGATCAACGCCGCCGTCCCGCGCGACATGGTGTTGTCGAACCAGTAGCGCAGTCGTTCCCGGAACGTGGCCCGCGGCACAGGCTTCCTCCCCCGTAGGCGAAGCGGAATCAACGATCGAACAAAAAGTACATGTCGATCTAGTGTCCGGATGCCGGAAGGAGCCATTCGGGCGTCGGCGGCCCGTGCGCCCGCCCGGGACGGGGCGCACGGGTGAGGGTCATCCGGCGTCGCTCCGGAGCGCGGCGAAGAGTCGTTCGGCGGCGGGCGCGTCCCACTGGAGCCGGTTGGGGTCGTTCGGGTGGGGGCGGGTGGGGACGGTCGTGAACGTGACGGAACCGGGCTCGGTCCCCTTGAAGCCGCGGGCGATGGTGTACATCGTCCGCGCGTCGAGCCCCTTGTCGGTCTTGACCGACGCGGTCACCGCGCCGAGGAAGCCGGGAAGCCACGTGGGGTCGGCCAGCCGCTCGGCCGCCTTCTTCACCATCGCGTTCATGAACCGCTGCTGGCGCCTGATCCGCTGCAGGTCGCTCCCGTCGCCGTAGTTGCGGAGTCGTACGTATCCCACCGCCTGCTCGCCGTTGAGGAGATGCTTGCCCGCGGGCAGCTTCAGCTTCGACTTGCGGTCGTCCACCGGTGCCGCGAGCGTGACCTCCACCCCGCCGAGCGCGTCGACCATGTCCTCGAGCCCGGAGAACTCGATCTCGATCGCGTGGTCGACGCGGACCTTCGTGGTCGACTCGACCGCCTTCCACGCGCAGGACAGCCCGCCCGTGCGGAACGCCGCGTTGATCATGTCGGTCCGGGCCGGGACGGTCTTCCCGTCCGCGGACTCGCAGGCGGGAAGCTTGACGATCGAGTCCCGGGGGATGTTGACGACCTGGACCTTCTTCCGGTCGGCGGACAGGTGCAGCAGGATCATCGTGTCGCTGAGCACGCCCCTGTCCGGGTGGCGCAGGCGCGGCGTACCCGCCTGGCTGTCGGTCCCCACCACCAGCACGTTGAGGGCCTTGCTCGGTTTGTCCGGGCGGTCCCCGGCCGGGGCCGGCACGGACTGGCGCCCGCCCAGCACCACCACGGTGGGGACGACGGCGACGGCGGCGGTGACCCCGGCGGCCAGTGCGAGCGCCGTCCAGCCGCGCACCGCGCGGAGCGGTCGCCACCGGGGCCGGGCCGGGGCGTCGAGCAGGCGCCGGCGCTGGTGCGCGAGCGTGGCCGGCGGCTCGTGCTCCAGATCGCGGCCGAGGTCGCGGAGCATCGTCAGATCGTCCATGGTCACGCCTCCTCGCGCATCGGATTGGTGTCGCTGAGCTCCGCACGGACCTTCCGCCTGGCCCTGTTCAGACGGGATCGCACGGTGCCGACCGGGATGCCCAGGGCCCGCGCGACCTCCTCGTACGACAGGTCGCTCCAGGCGATCAGCAGCAGGACGTCGCGGTCCCTGGCGGAGAGCACGGCCAGCGCGCGGACCAGCGCCGGGCGGGACGCCCGGGCGGTGACCTCCGCGGCCACCCGGTTGGCGGGAGAGTCCACGGTGTCCTCGACGGTGCTGCGCTGCAGCGCCCGGTAGCGGGCCGCCTCGGTGCGGCGGTGCCGGGAGACGAGCTTGGTGGCGATGCCGAACAGCCACGGGCGGGCGTCGGCGTAGGCCAGGTCGTAGTGTTTCCGGCGGGCGAAGGCGGTCAGGAACGTCTCACCGACCAGGTCCTCGGCGACCTCCGGACCCAGCCGGCGGGAGACATATCGGTAGAGCATCCCGGAGTAGCGGTCGAACAGCGCGGCGAACGCCTCCGGATGAGTGCGGGATCGGGCTATGAGGTCGCAGTCGTGGACCTGGGCTGTGGGCGGTGCGGTCATCGCGGGCACCATGGCATGAAGGCTGGCCTTCCCGTGGGAGAAATGTCAGCGATGTCTCGCCACAAGCCCCCGCCCGGGTTCACGGTGTGACTAGGGGGAAGACGAAGGAGCAGGCGCCGGGGTGAGCGCGTCGCAGGTGAAGCCCTCCTCGCGGTCGGGCTCCAGTGTGATCTCCCGGAGCTCGGTCGAGCCCGTCGGGCGGCGGAAGGTCTCCTGCCGAGCGCAGTCGTAGAAGGTGTAGGCGCCCTCGTGCTCACCCAGCAGCAGGAGGGACACGCCCCCGCGGATCGGCAGGCCCTTTCCGGGGGTGGTGGCGACCGCCCACTGCTCCTGGAAGCCGACCAGGCTCAGCACGACGCTGCCCCGGCCGGTGGTGGCCAGGCGCACGGCGTCCGACTCCATCTGCCCGATGAGCGCGAACCCCAGCCCGATGCCGGTGAACGCGGCGATCATGATCTTCATCCCGGCCCGGCCCCCCGGACGGCGGCGGAGCAGCCGGAACGGGACCAGGAAGGCGACGACGCCGATCACGGCCGCCACCAGCACGATCGAGGCGGCCTCCACCCCCTCGGCCAGACCCAGGTAGCCGAGGAAGCCCCAGTACGTCGCGCCGCACCAGACCGCGCCGACGGCGGCGGCGGCCCACGCCCGTTCCCGTACGGCGCGGGCGAGTTTGCCCAGCCGCCCGCCGGTGACCCGGTCCGCCAGCCACCAGGCCGCCACCAGCGCGCCGATGACCAGCGTGCCGCCCAGGACCAGCAGGATGAGGCACCCGACGAGCCGGCCGAACATGGTCGCCTGGTCGATGCCCGCCTGCTCGGGACTGACGTTGAACACCCCGTAGACCTGCTGGATGCCGAGGTAGAGCAGGGCGTACAGGGCGATGCCCACCGGGAGCACCACGGAGCCGATCCGCTCCAGCAGGTCGAGGACCCCACTCCCGCCGGGCGCGTCTTGATCGATCATTACTTGTTTGTCCTGTGTTGGTCTGGAGGAGACCGAGACAGGGTTTCACGTGGAACCTTGCGGGTTGTACCCAAGGGTGTGCGACGCCCGTTTCCGGAAGGTTGCGCGGGGGCGAGCCTTCCCCGGGAGCGGTGCCTTCCCCCGAGCCGGCGCGGTCTCCGTGACCTGCCGGGGTGGGCGGTGCCGGAGGCCGCCCGCCCCGGGGTCATGGAGGTGCTCCGGCCGTTGGCGAGCCGAGCGCCGGGCGGTGTCTGGTGCGGCGCACCTCGCCGCTGCGCGGGCTGTCCGGTCCCCGTCGCGCGGGGTGCTCGCGGGGGAGTCCGCCGTTCTTGGTCGGGTGGCCGTGGCGGGCCGGGAAACCCGCGGGCGCCGGTGCCGACCGCCGTTCCCCTGGACAACGGCATGGTGGCTACTCACGGAGGGCCGGCCACGGCCACCCAGACAAGACGTGGTGCCGCCGCCTTCCAGGCCCACGGTAGCCACGCCGGTCCGGCAGACTCCCCGGGCGGCACTGTCACCCGGACAGTCAAGTTTGCGTCGAGCGTTCAACGCTCGCTTTGTCCTATCCTTCGCGGCTTTCCGGGGTTCGGATCCCGTTCCGGGGCAATATTTCCTTCTATTTCATGTAAAGCGTGAAGAAGGCCTGGGAAGCCTCGGTAATTCGCTGCCTGTGAGCGGGATTCCCCACCTGGCGGCCGATGCCTCCGGAGAGACAGCGCCCTCCGAGATCAGCTCGGGCGACCGTCCGGGAGGATTCCCGGGCCCGTGGGACGGCCATGGCGGGGCGGAGGAGCCGGCGCGAGGCCGACCCCTCCCGAACGCCGAGCCGTACCCTGCTCGCGCGTATCGAAGCGAGCGTGGCGAAGGCGATGAGTGTCGGGCACGACCGGGTGGCCGCGCCCGGCGAGCGTCCGGCGAACTCCCGGTGTCAGCTCCACGCCACCGGGAGCTCGATCGGGCCGCCGACGGCCTGTCCGGGCTTGTGGCGGATGTCCTCGGCCGGGACGGCCAGGCGCAGCGCCGGCAGCTCTCGGGTGAGCAGCGCGATCGCCGTCACGACCTCCACGTGGCCCAGATGCCGGCCGATGCAGTGGTGGATGCCGTAACCGAACGACAGGTGCCTGTTCGGGGTCCGGCCGAAGTCCATCCGATGCGGGTCGGAGAAGACCCGCGGGTCGTAGTTGGCGGCGTCGTGGGAGGGGATCACCACGTCACCCGCCCGGAGGGCCGCACCGCTGGGCAGCGTCACGTCCCGCACCACCCGGCGCGGCATCTCATCCCCGGCCGACGTGGAGAACATCCGCTCCAACTCGGTGATCGCGCCGGGAACCGCCTCGGGGTGGTCGACGAGATAGCGGTAGCCGGTCTCGTGATCCCCGTAGGGGTGGGTGAGCAGGACCTGGATGTAGGTGCCGATGGAGCTGGCCGTGGTGTCCCACCCGCCGACCAGCAGCGCGATCGGCAGTTTGATCATCTGGTCGAACGGCAGGTGTGCCCCGTTCACGGCGATCCGCGAAAGCAGGTCACCGGTCGGGTCCTGGCGACGCTGCTCGATGAGGCCCGCCAGGTAACCGGCCATGGCCTGTTCGGCGGCGGTCGCGTCATCCCTGCTGAGGGTGTCGTTGGACAGGAACGCCTCGCCCCACTCCCGGAACCGCAACCGGTCCCGCTGCGGCACCCCCAACATGTCGCCGATGGTGTCGAGGGCGAACGGCAGCGCGAACTCCCGGATCAGGTCGGCCGGGTCGCCCTGCTTGCGCATCGCGTCCAGCCGTGCCACCGCCCGTGCCTCGATCCGGTCGCGGATGCCCTCCACCGCCGACGGGGTGAACCGGTCCTTGACGACCGCGCGCACCGTGGCGTGGGCGTCTCGGTCCAGGCCCAGGAGCGTGCCCTCGAGGCCGGCCACGTCGTCGACGTCGAGAGCGGCCTCCCGGGAGAACGCCTCGTGGTCCCGCAGGACCTGTATCACGTCGCCGTAGCGGGTGACGAGCTTGGCCCGGGTGCCGTTGGCGCGGATGACCTCGGCGACGCCGGTGCCGGCCTCCCTGATCGTGTGGTACGCCGGGTTCTTGTACAGGCCCGGCCGGTTCACCCCGTCGGGGCCCTGGTCCAGAGGGTGGGCGATCGGGCAGGTGACGGAGTCGCGCGGCTCGGCCGTGGCGGTCATCGGCGAGGGGATCCTTTCCGGTGGGGACACTGGTACGGGATACGGGGAACGGGCAGTGGTACGGGGAACGGGCGGCGGTACGACCGGATCGGGCTCGATGGCGCGTGCGCCACGCGAAGAGGGGCCCGGTGGTACCGGTGCCGTGAGAGAGAATCCGGGGTGCCGGCCTCGGCCATGCGGCGAGCGCGGCCACGGCGGCTCCGTGCCGGGGCGCTCGCGGCGACCGGTGGTCGAGGCGGGAGGCGTCGTCATCACCGACGACGGCAACGTCACGGAGGCGCACCGTTCGCAGGTGCCGATGACGATCAGGAGCGCCACCCCACGATGAGAGCCGCCGCGGGCATCGGTGACAAAACCTGAGAAGCCCGGCATTTTCGGACATTTCCTAAATGAACTGGCCGGTGAACCCTATCAGGCTGCGAATTGCTTGTCGATCAATCCGCCGGTCGCTTCCAGGGGTGGTTGTTCGTCCAATCCGGAGTGCGATCCTCCTGAATCAGGGAATCGAAAACATGCAGGTGGGCGCCTTCCGCCTGGCACCGGCCGGTCGCGTCACCCGTAACGGGCGTCAGCCGGCTTCATCGTCCGTAACGGCAGGGAGACGCGGAGCAACCTGGCGCATCATCGTCCTTGAAACGGGCCCGCTCCGCATGGACGAAAGTGAATCTTCCGTGCGTCGCCCGCCCTTCGGGAAGAAAAGCGCGGTGAATTCAACCGCTGCCTTTCCGGGGACGCGCCATTCACGCCACGTTCCCGCGCTCCGGGCTCCGGTCCGTCGAGCCGTGCCCCGTCGGCGGTCCGGCTCACTTCGGACGTGCTTCCTCATACCGTCCTTACTTGACTTCATGTCGACATGAGGAAGCACCCTCGACCGCATGCCTGACAGCACCGTCACAACGCGGCAGAACGATGCCTTCACCCACCTGCTCCGGGTGCTCGACGTGCTCAACGCCCTGCCCGGCGCGATCACGCTCCGCGCCCGCTCCTACGAACTGCTCCACCTGACACCGGGTGCCCCCGTGGCCGACGTCGGCCGCAGCCCCCGCGCCGCCCGCGGCTACCGCACCCTGCTCCTCGACGCCGGGTTCGAGGACGGTCACCGTGGAGACGCACGCCGACATGTTCACCGGCGCGCTGATCCTCCCCGCGCTCTCCGAAATGGTCGACGCGGCCCGCTCCGCCCTCGCCCTCCCCCACCGGGCGAACTATGATTCGGCCTCGGGCTTTCCAAGATCCGTGGAGAAGTGCATGAGTGATGCGAGCACCGGCAAAGTGGTCGTGAACAGGGCGATGTCGCTGGACGGCTTCATCGCCGGTCCTGGCCACGCGATGGACTGGATCGCCGATTACCTGACTGCGGACGCGGTCCCGGAGGTGATGGCGGCCACGGGCGCCATGCTCATCGGCCGGGGCACGTACGAGGTCGCCAAGGGTATGGCCGACCAGGACACCGCCTACGACGGGGGAGCACAGTTCGTCCTCACCCACGAGCCTCCCGACGAGCCGGACCCTGCCGTCACGTTCCTCACCTGTGGACTTGAGGAAGCCGTTGCCACGGCACGCAGCGCCGCGGGCGGCAAGAACCTGGAGATCCTCGGTGCCGACGTGGCCGCCCAGTGCCTGCAGCGCGGGCTCGTCGACGAGATCCTGGTGTATGTCCTGCCGGTGCTCCTCGGCGACGGCGTCCGCTTCTCGCCCCCAAGCCTGGACAGGATCGACCTGGAACCTTTCAGCAACACCCAGTTGGGCGCCGTCACGATACTCCGCTTCCGCGTGCGAAAGTAGGCGCGGCCATCCAACAGCTGGTGCGCTGCCCTCTTGCGGATGCTCCAGTGCGTGAACGGGCGGCCGAGCCTGGCCGGGCGTGTGGTGGCCGCCCGGACGATGTACTGCTCGTCGTCACCGGTGATCGGTCAACCGCCAAGCCCTCACCGGCTCCGCCACCGCCCACCGCACGCTCGACAGTGATCACATCCGCCATCGAGCGTGAAGCCCACACACGCCACGCCCACGGACGTTGCCCGGCGTGTCACCAGACCCGGTGAACGTCCATGGACGGCGCACTAGAAGGTGATGACAGTGGCCTGTTCGAGTGTGAAGCGCAGGAACTCGTCTCGGGCGACCCGCAGGTTGAGCCCGCGCCGTACGAGTTCGGCCTCGGTCCCGTCGGCACGGGCCGCGTTGACGCAGGCCCCGACGACGACGCCGCCGGCGATCAACTCGTCGATCTGACGGTTGTAGGTGGCGCTGGCCTCGGAGGCATCCCCGTCGGTGAGACGACGCTGGGCCGGCCCGAAGCAGAAGACCTCGACACCGCAGTCGTGGTCCGGCGCGATCTCCTGGATGCGCTGGGCCACGCGAGTTCCCGTAGTGATCGAGTGGTCGTCGTCGTGGAACACGTGGATGACCGTCTTCGGCATCTGCCGCACCCTCTGATTCTTCGATCTTGTCACCGGAGAGTCCGACCATAGCAATCATCTCGGATAGCGGGACACTATATTTCACATTGTGATACACCGTGGGATGCTGCGAGGTTAAAGCGCGATCAACGATATCTCCGCGGAGGAGCCCGGATTCCGGCCCGCCGTCGAGCCCGCCGTGACAGCGCCGGTGAACGCCGCCTACGATCGCGATCTGGTACCAAACGCCGTCACCGTCCCGGTGAGGCGTACGAGGCCCTCGTGAGACGTCTGTGGAGGCATTCCACCGTGTCAGTCGAGCTCAACCACACCATCGTCATGGCCCGTGACAGGCGGGCCTCCGCCGAGTTCCTGGCCACCATCCTGGGGTTGGAGGTCGGAGCGCCCCTCGGCCCGTTCCTGCCCGTCGCGACCGCCAACGGCGTCACCCTGGACTTCATGACCAGCGACCAGGGCGAGATCACCCCGCAGCACTACGCGTTCCTGGTGTCCGAGGAGGACTTCGACGCGATCTTCCAGCGGATCCAGCAGGCCGGGATCACCTACTACGCCGATCCGGGCCACGACCAGCCAGGACAGATCAACCGCCGCGACGGCGGGCGCGGCGCGTACTTCGACGATCCCGACGGTCACAACCTGGAGATTCTCACCCGCCCCTACGGCAGCGGCGGGTAGACCCGGCGTCCCGGTGAGATGAACCGGCCCGGCGGGCAGGAGAGCGCGCGCCGGGCCGCGGTCCGCACCGGGACACCGGTCCCGAGGGGCCCGCCATGTTCCCCGTCCACGGGACACCGGTTCCGAGCGGGCCCTGGCCCGCGCGAGCGACCGGGCGAACGGAACGCCTCGCGCCGCTCCACCGGGCGTCGGTCAACTCGGAGGGGTACGGTGTCGCCGGGGCATGGTCCGCTCGATACCGCACCGATCCCGGGAACGCCACGTCCACCCTCCGAACGCCGGGAGGCCGCCTCGACCAAGGATGTCCGGACGGCGAGGCGTGACGGCGCGGCCCCTCCAAGCCCACGCCGCCACGCCGGTCTACCGGGCCGTCCGGTCGTTCAGTTCGTCGAGCCGAGCTCGAACCAGATCACGGTTCCGATGGAGTCACGGTGGAACCCCCAGCGGGTGGCGAGGCTGTTGACGAGCATGAGCCCGCGACCGTCCGTGGCGTCCGGTCCGGAGTTCCTGAGGTGAGGGATCTGTGAGGAACCCAGATCCTGAACGGTGATCAGCACACCGTGGGGGACGGAGGCCGCCGTGACGACGAACTCCCGTGGCCGGTTGCCTGATCCGGCCTCGGCCGGCCCGGCGGAGTGCTCGACGGCGTTGGTGGCAAGCTCGCTGGTGAGAAGCAGGGCGTCGTCGCACAGCGGATGGCCGTCGCCCAGAATCTCGGCGACGAAGTTCCGCGCGGGCCTGACCTGGTCGGGCGTGGCCGCGAAGCGCCGGGAGATCATGGGGGACATCACGGGCGCGTGCCCCAGGCGCGGTGACCACATGGTGTCCGGCCGGGCCGGTCCCGGGATACCGTCGTCGGTCGCCGTCAGGAAGTCGGTCGCAGTCCGGAGGCCGGTCGTCGCCCGGAACCGGTCAGTGAACGCGCCGACGAGCACGGACAGAAGCCGCGTGGCCATCCCGATCACCTCCTTCGCACGTGTCACTCGCGACGAGGCGCCTGGTGCCTGCTCCGGTGGGTGAAGGGCTCATGCCATCACCGGCTTCCGGTACGGCTCGCGCCTGCCGGGCCGGGAATGCGCACCCGGCGGTGATTCACGTCCGTACGGCGAGGAGACCGCCGCCGGGGCCGGTCGCGCATGTCGACCCTGGCTCGCGAGAGAGATCACGAGGGGGCGACTCGACGGGCGTGTCATCGAGGTGGTCGGCATGCGGGGCGCGCTCACGCGCGACATGATGGGCACGCTTATGGGCGGTCGGCCGCACAATCCGAGACGGCGCCGGGCCGCCATACGGGTGCGCACCTGGGCCGGGCTGGGCTGCTCCCACAGGTGGCCGGGTCGGTGCGGCAGGCTGGCCGCGTCATGCGCGTACGGCGGATGACCGCACCACCGGCACCCCAGGGGTGACGGCGGCTGCTCGGCCCGCCAACGGACCCGGATGATCCGGATGCCTCTACTAGGGTTGAACACGGGGCGCACCTCCTACGTGCGATCAAGGCTCTGTCGGGCGAAGCCACTCGCCCGGCAGAGCCGTTTACGGTGCCCCTCACGCGGAGGTAGTGCCGTGATGCCGGATGAGCTCAGTCCGGCTCGGTCACATAGGACCACCTGTCGGGCAGGGGAATAGCGCACTGAAAGTTCAGAGGGTGCGTCGTATCAGAGTCACCCTCAAATCACTGTCAGTGGTGGATACTCTTCACATGGTGGATCTCGTCCAAAGAATTTTCAAGGCCAAAATTTCATTGCCACAATTGTCTGATTTGACGGTCTGATTTGAACGCTTTGTTCTGTAGGTGAAAGGAAGTCTCGTGGCCGGTAGCCCCACTATCAAGCGGCGCCGCCTCAGCGCCGAGCTCATCCGGCTCCGCGAGCAGGCCGGTCTTACGCATGACGAGGTCGCCAAGCGCCTGGAATGGTCGCGTGGTCGCCTCACTCACATGGAGCAAAATAAGTGGGTCTTACCTGATATCGGTAATATCCGCCTCTTGCTGGACCTCTACGGCGTCACAGATGCCGCAGTGCGTGAAGCGATACTCGATCTCGCCCGGCAGTCTCGGGAGCGGGGCTGGTGGGCGAAGTACAAGGACGTGTTCGGCGGCAGCCTCCCCGGTTTTGAGGCAGAGGCGACCCAAATCCGTACGGTCGAACTCGTGACCATCCCCGGACTCCTGCAAACCGCCGGCTACGCCACGGCGATCTTCCAAGCCGGGCAGGTTCTTGATCAGACCGCCGTCCAGCGACGCGTTGAGGCACGACTGGCTCGGCAAGCGATCCTCACACGTGATGATCCGCCGCAGGTCTGGGCCGTCATCGACGAGGCAGCGCTGAAGAAGATGGTCGGCGGTCCCCACGTCATGGCTGAACAGCTCAGGCACCTCGCCGACATGGCGACGCGATCCAACATTGCTGTTCAGGTGCTCCCTGACGCGGTCGGCGCCCATGCGGCCATGGGAAGCGGGTTCGTCATACTTGACTTCGCGGGTGAGCTGGATCCATCGATCGTCTACCTGGAGACACCCACAGACAATCTCTTCCTGGAGCGACCAGAGGAGGTTCAGGCGTATACGCTCATTTTTAACCGCGTAGTGGCGGCGGCTCTGACCGTCGAGGAGTCCGTACGCTACGTGACCGCCCTTGTTGACCAGCTACATCAGGAGTAGAGGCGAGAACTGTGGACCAGATCCCCCCTGCACTCGCTTGGCGTAAGAGCAGCCTGAGTGCTCAGCAGGACAACTGTGTGGAGGTAGCAGACCTTCCGGGCGGGGGCCGCGTCGTACGAGACAGCAAGGACCCGGATGGGCCTTGGCTGAGCTTCAGCGGCAGTACATGGCAGATGTTCGTCGGCGGCATCAAAGGCGGAGAGTTCGACGGCTTGGGCTCCTGACCAGTGGGTTGTCCAGGCTAGCTACCTGATGCATACGAACGCATTCTCTGGCGTGCTCTTCTCCTGGAGGGCGCTCTTGGGTGACACGACTACAGAGTTAGAGGTCTTGCAGATCGTTGCGTATGGAGTTTGCCTGAGACGGTCGTGCGTTAGATCTGTGATCTGATTGATGATCTTCTCCTCTCGATAACCGGAGTATGACGGTGTAGAACTACATCATGATCGACAGCTTCATGGAAGACGCGTTCAGTGCCCGTGTCCGGACCGCTGCAATGGATTGGCTGAAGCGGCGTTGCGCTGATGGTGACTTCGTGGTGCATCGTAATGAGCTTCTTGAATTTCATTTCGAGGGCAAGCGTTTTCCGCTAGTAGATCCCAATCGGGGAATTCGGAAGCCTAAATCAATGACCGCGGCTCTCTCGATCCTCACTACCTACACGGCGCCTGGTCGTCGTGCGCCTTATGAGGACAGGCCGGGCCCTGACGGTCTGCTTCGCTATAAATATCGTGGTTTCGACCCTCGGCAGTCAGACAATGTGGCGTTGCGTATCGCTTACGAGCGTAAGTTGCCTCTTATTTGGTTTTATGGGGTGGCGGAGGGGTGGTACCTACCGTGCTTTCCGGTCTGGCTTGTGGCTGACGAGCCGGAGCAATTGCAATTTGCGGTAGCTCTCGACGAAGCGCAGTTGCTTATGTCGGATACAGTAGAAGCTAGAGTTGGTCAGAGGCGCTATGCAGAGCGTCTAACTCGTCAGCGTCTCCATCAGCCTGTATTCCGTGCTCAGGTGCTTCGTGCTTACGACGAGAGCTGTGCAATGTGCAACCTTCGGCATGCCTCATTGCTTGATGCGGCTCACATTTTACGTGACAGTCACCCGGAAGGTATACCGGCAGTATCTAACGGTTTGGCTCTCTGTAAAATTCACCATGCTGCCTACGATAAAAACATCCTCGGGATACGCTCGGACTATGTTGTTGAGGTGCGTCGAGACATTCTCGAAGAGAATGATGGGCCAATGCTGCGTCATGGTCTCCAGGAGATGAACGGCATTTCCCTCAGGGTGCCCAAAGTGCGTCGAGATCGCCCTGATGTCGCTGCGATCGAACACCGATACGAAGAATTTAGGAGATCGGCATGACCTCGTGCTTGATACTTGACTAAGTGGGAATTTTGGCCATCATCTCTTCAGATGTCAGGAGTACCGCTTAGAGTGCCGGGCTATGAGTGATCTCGCGCCTGGCGTCTACGAACAGCTCCTCACCCATGCCCTTGACCGGCGTCTGCGTGTGGTTCCCGGAGAGTTGGTGGAGGTTGTCTCCGTTGAGCAGGCAACCGCTGAGGACTATCTCGTCCGGCACATTGCCAGCCTGACCCGCCATGCCTTGCGATCAGCTAAGACTCCTGAGCAGCAGATCGATCGGGCCAACCACATCGCTGAGGCGATCATCAAGGGGTTCCTCGACGCCGAGGACGAAGGGGAACGGGTCGTACAGCCCGGCCAGCTACTCACTGAGGTGCGGCAGCCGTCAGGCGTGCCTGGACGGCCGGAGCCGCTGATCCGGCCCGAGACCCCGCTATCCGCCAGTGCTCTCCTCGTGAACGGGCGCGGTCAGCCGAGTATCGGCACCGAAATCCAGCGGGAGTTCGCGACGGCCGACCGGGTGGACCTGATCTGTGCCTTCATCAAGTGGTACGGCCTGCGCCTCATTGAGGGGCCGATCAAGGAGTTCATCGCCCGGGGCGGTGAGCTCCGAGTGATCACTACAACCTACATTGGGGCAACGGATAAGGCTGCACTGGATCGCTTGGTCGCCCTGGGTGCCACGGTCAAGATCTCCTATGAGACGCATAGCACCAGGCTTCACGCCAAGGCATGGATGTTCCACCGGCACACTGGCTTCTCGACTGCCTACGTCGGCTCATCCAACCTGTCCAAGGCCGCGCAGTTGGACGGCCTGGAGTGGAACGTGCGACTCACCCAGGTCGAACAAGCCCATCTGCTCTCGACGTTCACTGCCACCTTCGAGCAGTACTGGGCCGATCCGGCATTTGAGGACTATGACCCGGCCCGCGATGGTTCTCGCCTGGCTACGGCGCTCAGGCTTGAGGGTGGATCGGCCCCGGCTGATCTCCCCCTGGAGATTGCCGCGCTGGATGTCCTGCCGCGCTGGTATCAAGCGGAGGCGCTGGAAGAGTTGGAAGCCGAGCGTGAAGTGCACGGCCGTACACACAACTTGGTCGTCATGGCCACCGGCACTGGAAAGACCGTGATCGCCGCGCTTGACTATCGACGACTGGCTGCCGCGGGCAAGGCCGACACCGTGCTGTTCGTCGCTCACCGAGAGAGCATCCTGAACCAGAGCCTGGCTACCTTCCGGCAGACGCTCCGTGATGGGGAGTTTGGCGAGAAGCTTGTCGCCGGTCATCAACCGAAGAAGTGGCGACATGTCTTCGCCTCGATTCAGTCGCTGGCCAACATCAACCTCGACGAACTCGACCCGTCCCGGTTCGACATGGTGATCGTTGATGAGTTCCACCATGCTCAGGCGCCTACCTACCGGCGGCTGCTTGAGCACCTCCAACCTCGCTACCTTCTCGGCCTGACAGCTACTCCCGAGCGCACCGATGGCATCAACGTCGGAGCGTTCTTCGGTGGGCGGATTGCTTACGAGCTGCGCCTCTGGCAAGCGCTCGAACAACAGCTTCTAGTCCCGTTCCACTATTTCGGCATCCACGATGAGGTCTCCCTAGCCGACGTGGCGTGGCGCCGTGGACGTTATGACGAGACGGCCCTCAGCGAGCTCTACACCGGAAACCACGCCCGGGTTCGCCTTATATTGCAAGCCGTACGGGACAAGATCGCTCATCCGGGTGAGATGCGCGCGATCGGCTTCTGCGTGAGTGTTCAACATGCCAGATTCATGGCCGGCCAGTTCACTCAGTACGGCATTCCCTCCTTGGCCGTAACCGGTGACACTCCACTCGATGAGCGTCGCCTTGCCGTGCATCGCTTGAGGAAGGGGGAGGTCAACGTACTGTTCACCGTTGATCTCTTCAACGAGGGTGTGGACATCCCCGAGGTCGATACCGTCCTGTTCCTTCGCCCCACGGAGAGCGCTACGGTCTTCCTTCAGCAACTCGGCCGAGGATTGCGCCGCGCCCCGGAGAAGACGTGTCTCACCGTGCTGGACTTCGTTGGTCACCAGCGGGCCGAGTTCCGCTTTGACCTACGCCTCCGGGCGCTCACCGGTCTTCCTCGGCGTAAGCTGCCCGAGGCGTTGCCGAACCCGACGCTTCCCGCTGGGTGTCACCTTCAGCTCGACAGTGTGGTGACCGAGATGGTCCTCGCCAATGTGCGTCGCGCTCTTCGTCTCCCGTGGAAGGACCTCGTCACCGAGCTTCGCTCGATGCCCGAAGTCTCGCTGGCGGGCTTCTTGGCGGAGACCGGTCTTGAACTAGAAGACCTCTATCGGTCAGGCAAGGGCGGCTGGGCCGAACTGCGTCGTCGTGCTGAGAACCGTCCTGTTGTGGAAGATGATGCCGACCGCAGGCTCGGTCGGGCGATTGGGCGTCTCCTGCATGTCGATGACCCCGTACGGCTGGCGCTGCTCCGCGAAGGTTCCACGAATGATCCACGCCTACTGGCGATGCTGCATGTCGTCTTGCTGGGGGGTGATGTGCCCTTCGACTCAGGCAAGAGTGTGCTGCGGCTGCTGGCGGCCCATCCTGACCGCAGAGAAGAACTCCGAGAAGTAGCCTCTGTTCTTGAGGACCGAATGCACCGGGTCACCGTGGAGGTGGCGGGTTTGCCGCTCCGTATCCATGCCCGGTACTCCAAGAATGAAGCTCTGGCGGCCTTTGGTGTGGACCGTCCTGGAAACGTCCGTGAAGGGGTCAAGTGGGTGCCCGAGGAGAAGGCTGACATCTTCTTCGTCACCTTGCGGAAGTCGAAAGGCTTCTCACCGACGACCATGTACAACGATCGAGCGATCAGCCCAACACTCTTCCACTGGGAGTCTCAGAGCACCACACGCACGTCATCGCCGACCGGCCAGCGCTACATCAACGGCGGCTCGACTGTGCACCTCTTCCTCCGTGAGACCAAAGAAGAGGACGGCTCTCTCGGTGCTCCGCCGTTCTTCTACGCGGGACCGATGACCTACGTGTCATCTGAGGGCGATCGACCAATGCAGATCCTCTGGCAACTGGCGCACTCCCTCCCCGCGGATGTCTTCCACCAGGCCAGCCTTGCCACTGTCTGAATAGTCATGCTTGGAAAGCCCTTGAGCTTCCACCGCACGTAGAAGCTGGAGCGCCAGTCCGTGAGGACATTCCTGCAGAGGAGGCCGCGCGCATCATAGAGCAGGCCCTGGCGTTCCTGGTGGCGTGCGCGCTCAACCCGGACGCGCGGCTGTCCCCCTCCAAGCGGGTGGACGTCGGCTGGCACGTCTTCCTGACGTACACCCGCCCCTACGAGGAGTTCTGCCGGAAGGTCGCCGGCCGGTTCATTCACCACGAGCCCGCAGACACCCCCGACGGCGCGATTTCCGACCCTGTGGCCGCGATGGGGGCTACCGTCGAGGCGATGCGGGCCGCGGGCCTGCCGGTCGTCCCCGAGCTGTGGATTCCCGCGGGCGAGTGCAGCCAGTGCTACGCCGGGTGCGCCGACGACCCGGCCGATGCCCCGAAGGGGAGATGACCGTGAGACCACAGTGGGACGACCTTCCCGGCGGCGTGCGTGACACCGTCCAGGCCCGGATCGGGCAGATCCTCAAGGCCGAACCCGTGACCAGGGGGCTCATGCCGGGGATCGCCGCCCGCCTGCACACCGAGGACGGCGGGACCGTCTTCCTCAAGGCCGTTTCCGGCGGCAGCCCGGCCGCGAGCCTCTACGCGCGGGAGCGGCGGGCGGGCGCCCTCCTGCCACCCGGCCTGCCCGCGCCCCGCCTGCTGTGGAGCGGTGACGTGGAGGGGTGGATCGTGCTGCTGCACGAGTACGTCGACGGCCGCGACGCCGACCTCTCGCCCGGCTCGCCGGACGTGCCGCTCGTACTGGACACCCTGATGGTTCTGAACGAGACGCTCACCCCGTGCCCCGGCCGCGATGGCATTCCGGACGTCGCCGAGAACGTCGCGATGCTCCAGGCCAAGGCCGCGCACCTGCTCGCCCTTCCCGCCGGGGATCTGCCGTACCGGGCCATGTACGAGACGGCGCTTCGCGGGTTCCACCCCGACGCCCTGGGCGGTGACACGCTTCTCCACTACGACCTGCACGCCGGTAACCTCCGGATCGGCCACGGTCAGCCGTACGCCATCGACTGGGCGTTCGCGGCGCGTGGGGCCGCCTGGATCGACGTCGTCATGCTCGCCCCCCGCTTCGTCGCGGCGGGCCACACTCCGGAGCAGGCCGAGGCGCTTCTTGCCCGGGTGCCCGCCTGGCGGTCCGCGCCCGAGGGTGCCGTCACTGCGCTGGCCGCGTTGTGGACGTTGTTCCGCCTGTACAAGGCACGGTTCGGCCCCGAGGAGGGACGCGAGTTCCGTGCCCGCGCCGCCGAAGCCGGGCAGGCCTGGGTGCGCCACCGCACGTAGTAGCTGGGACGCCGTATTCGGCTTGGTGCGGCAGGACCAGCGCGGGGCGTTACATGTCCAACGCGGCGATGGCCGAGGCGATCAGCGTCCGGGCCGCCGGGCCGTACACCGCCAGCTCGGCGAACTGGGCGAACGCCTTGGCGTACAGGGCGATCTCGTGTGGTTGGGTCACGGTCAGCTCCGCTGACAGGGTCTCCACCAGGACCCGTTCCTCGTCGAAGATCCAGAATCCGTTGGTGGGCCACATGGCGCGGTCACGGATCGGGATGATCCCGAGGCTGATGTTGGACCGGGTGGCGACGGCGAGGAGGTGACCGAGCTGGCCGGCCATCACCTCGGTGTCACCGATCCGTGTTCGTAGCGCTGCTTCCTCCAGGATGACCGCGCAGCGGCGGCCACCGGAGGTGAGGACCTGCTGTCGCTGCATGCGGACCTTGACTGCTTCGGCGGTGTCGTCGGGGATTTCCCGGAAGGTGACGACGGCACGCATGAGGGACAGCGCGTAGTCAGCCGTCTGGAACAGGCCGGGGATCAGCGACGGCTCGTAGATGCGAAAGCGACTGGTTCGCTCGTACAGCGGGATCGCGGCCTTCTGGAGCCGCTGGAGGCCGGTGCGCTGCATCCGCCGCCATTCGACGTACATCTCGTCGATGGTGCGGAGCGATGCGACCAGGTCACCGGCTTGATCCTCGGCACCGCAGTGCCGGCACCAGATGGTGATGTCATGTTCGGACGGGGTCTGCCGGCCGTGTTCGATCCTCGACACCTTCGAGGAGTGCCACCCCGCGAGGTTGGCCAGGTCACGCCCGGTGAGATGCGCGGCGAGACGCATCTCACGCAGGCGTGCGCGCAGCGCGTGCTTGGCCTGGTCGACGGCGCGTGATGGCGATGACATGGTGCTGCTCATCAGAAGAACGGGGGCGGATGCTCAGGCGGGGGTGTAGTCGCCGTGGTCGATCGCCGCCGCCCACACCGCGTCGAACGCCGCCGCGCACAGTTTCACCACGTCGGGGTCCTCGCACCATTCCACTCCGGCCCAATCACCGTCTCCGGTGAAGTGGTTGAACTGCACCCGGGCTCCGTCCAGCAGCCAGAAGTCGTTACCGGGCAGTGTGATCCCGGACGCCCGGCGGCGGGGAAGCCACCGTCCCTGCTCGCCCGCCACAATGTTGGTGAAAGAGACGTCGTACTCGAAACGGATGTATTCGGTCACCGGCTCGGAGACGATCCGAGCCCGCTTGACCGCCACGCCCCTGCCGGTCGTCTCCCGCATCAGGCTCAGCCACGGCCGCCACCACGACGCCTCGTCAGCCGGGTCGTAGCGGTGGCCCGCCCGCCACGCCGAGAACATCGGGTCCTCGTCGGACACGGCGTACAGGTCGCGCATCTCCAGGTGGACGGCCGACCGTTCGCATGAGCGGAACAACGTGGTCCACTGGTCAAACGTCGGCGCTCCGGCGCTCCAGGTCACCGGTCACCTCCAGCGTGGGCATCGCGGCTTTCGGGATCTCGATCACTGTCTCATGGCCGGGCATGTCCAGTTGGGCGAGCACGAGCGGGTCGGTGACGAGCGGGCCTTTGAACACGTACGTCTCGTCAAGGTCGAGCACCAGTGGCGGGCCTGCCGGGATGGAAACGCCCTCCGGCAGGAACGCCATGAGCTCCTTCGGCACCTCCACGACGGTTTCGTGTTCGGCGAGGTCGAGCCGGGCGAGCACCGCCGGATCGGTGACGATCCAGCCTTGAAGCACGTATCTGTCGCCGTCGTCGAACAGCGTTGGAGAACCGCCGTCGATGGTGTCCTTGCCGAGGAAGCGTAGCGCCACAGGGCCCTCCTTCGATCGGGAAACGGATCACTACGCCACCGAGCGTGTGGGTCGTACGACACCGCCTCAAGGAGTTTGCGAGAGTTTGCGTGACGCGGCGAGGACTCCCCCTGCTGTATGGGTTGACATGCAAAGACGTTCAAACTCGTTGAGCCGCAGGTATGGCTTTCCTAGCGTTGGGGCGCGCTCCTCTTCCGTCGCTTTCCCGGGTGCTTCGCGTTTCACCGCCACTGTTTCCTCCTCTCGGAACCTCCTCCTCCCGAAAGACTCGGGGAAAGGACACCACGATGGACACCTCGTGCGGACAGCCATGGGGCCTCACCAGGTTGGCTCCGTTCATACCCTCGGCGGTCCCGTCCGTCGCTCCGTTCCGTGTCGAACTCGACCCGGTCACTCAGACCGGTGTCTACCGCGACGCGACGACCGGCCGGCTCATTGAGGCGGGCAAGCACGGCACCAACAAGCAGACCAGCAAGACGGAGAAGACAGGCGGAGGGGGCGACGGCCAGAGACCTCAGCCTTCGGACCAGACCACGGTCACCGACTACGGCGACGACTGAGGACCGCTCACGTGATCCTGGTGCTCACCTGCCTGGACGATTCGACTGCGGACATGGTCATCGGCCACCTGAACAAGCGTGACGCGCGTGTCGCCCGTTTCGACCCTGGCGTTGACTTCCCCGGCGACGCCGAACTGTCGGCGTGGCTCGGGAGGTTTCCGCCGCGTGGGGTCCTCACCACGCGGTCGCGGCGTATTCCCCTGGAGGAGGTGCGGGCCGTCTACTACCGGCGGCCCACACCGTACCCACCTGGCAACCCGTCGTACGCCGAGCGATTCGCCGGGACGCAAGCCCGCTTCGGGGTCGGCGGAGTTCTCGCGGCTCTGCCGTGCCCGTACGTCAGCCACCCATGGGCGGTCACCGCGGCCGAGTACAAACCCCTTCAGCTTGTCACCGCACGTCAGGCCGGATTCGAGGTGCCCGCCACCCTGATCACCAACCGGGTGGACGATGCTCGTGTGTTCGCGATCGAGCATGGTCCGATCGTCTACAAACCCCTGCGGGCCACCCCGTACACCGGCCCCGACGGGGAGCCCGCCACCATATGGACAACCCAGGTCGAGCCCGACGAGCTGGACGAGACCATCAACCACACCGCGCACCTGTTCCAGGCACGCGTCGACAAGAAGGCGGACCTTCGGGTGACCGTCGTCGGGAAGCGGGTCTTCTGCGTCCGGATCGATTCGGACCTGCTCGATTGGCGGCAGGACTACGACCGTCTCTCTTACATGGTGGTGGAGCCTCCGCCCGGTCTCGCCGACGGCTGCCTCGCCTACCTCGGAAAGCTCGGCCTGTGCTTCGGCGCGTTCGACTTCGCACTCACCCATGACGGTGTTCCGGTGTTCCTGGAATGCAACCCCAACGGGCAGTGGGGATGGCTGGAGGACGCCACCGGGCTGCCCATCGCCGCCGCGATCGCCGATCTGCTCCTGGAGGAAGTGCCGTGACCGCTCATGCCACACCCGGCCTCGCCGCGCGGCTCCGCCGTACGCTCGCCGATCGGCTCGCCCGGAACGGCAGCCTGCGTGACCCGGCCTGGCGGGACGCGGTCGAGGCCGTGGCGCGCGAGCTGTTCCTCGGTCCGGCGATCGCCGGGGCCACCGGGTACGGCGACCGGTGGAGGGTGACGCGCCGCGAGGAGGTGACCGCGGACGAGTGGCTGGAGCTGGCCTATCGCGACGAGACGTGGGTGACCCAGGTCAACGGGGTGATGGTCGAGGACGCGCACGGCATCGTTTCCGGGGTGCCGACGTCCTCCTCGACACTGCCCGGCCTGGTCGTGCGGATGCTGGAGGCGGCGCGGATCTCCGACGGTGACAGGGTGCTGGAGATCGGCACCGGCACGGGTTACTCCACCGCGCTGATGTGTCACCGGCTCGGTTCCGGGGCCGTGACCTCCGTCGAGTACGACCCGGACGTGGCCGGGCGGGCCCGTGGCGCGCTCACCGCCGCCGGGTACGCGCCCACGCTCGTGACCGGGGACGGTCTCGCCGGTTACGACGGGAACGCCGAGTACGACCGGCTGATCGCCACCTGCTCGGTCCGCTACATCCCCCTCCCGTGGCTGTGGCAGGTGCGGGACGGCGGCACGATCACCGTCCCTCTCTCCGGGTGGATGTACGGGAGCGCGTTCGCGCACCTCACGCTTGCCGACGACGGCACCGCCGGTGGACGGTTCCTGGAGGACGACGTCTACTTCATGACCGCCCGCCCCCACGGGCCGCCTCCGATGCCGTCCCCCCACCTCGGACTCGGGACCGGCAGGAGCAGCCGCATAGATCCGCGGGTCCTGGACGATCCGACCGGGCTGTTCGTGGGGCAACTGGCCGCGCCGTCGGCGATGAAGCTGGGGGGCGGCGACGAGGTCGCCCTGCTGGACGTGGCCACCGGTTCGCAGGCCACCACCGCGCCGGATCCGGAGGGCGGGTGGACGGTCCGCCAGCACGGCCCGCTCCGGCTCTGGGACGCGGTCGAAGACGCCGTCCTGATCTGGCGGGAAGCCGGATCACCGCACCAGTCCGCGTACGGGCTCACCGTCACCCGGGACCGCCAGTACGTCTGGCTGGGCGAACCCGATGGGCCGAGCTGGAGCCTGCCCGTCTGAGCGGCGCAAGCAGGAACGGGCGGCCAAGCAGCACGAGCAGGCGGCACACGCCGTACGGGTGGCACAGGCCGTACGGCGCCGCTGCTGTGTCACCCTCGGGACGGCCCGCCGGTCACGGACTGCGCCTCGATGAGGTCGACCACCTCCGACAGGACCGTGCCCAGCGGGGCGTCGACGGTGAGGGCCGCGTAGGCGTCGCCGCGGGTCGGGCCCTGGTTGACGATCGCCACCGGGATGCCGAGCTTCGCGGCGCGCAGGACGAACCGGCGGCCCGACATGACCGTCAACGACGAGCCGAGGACGAGGAGCAGGCGTGCTCTCTCCACGAGGGTGAAGCACTCACGCACCCGGTCCGCCGGGACGGTCTCCCCGAAGAAGACGACGTCGGGCTTCAGCACTCCTGTGCCGCAGGCTCGGCAGCCGACCACCTGGAAGCCGTCGACCTCCTCGTCCCGCAGGTCGACGTCGCCGTCCGGGTTGATCGCGGTGGCCTGGGCGCCGAATCGCGGGTTCGCCCGGGTCAGGCGGTCATCCAGTTCTTCCCGGGAGCTCACGTCGCCGCAGCTCAGGCAGACCACGTCACGCAGGCTGCCGTGCAGTTCGACGACTGTTTCGGCGCCGCCCGCCTGGTGCAGGCCGTCGACGTTCTGCGTCACGATGCCGGTGACCAGGCCCCGCTGCTGGAGACGCGCGACCGCGCGGTGGCCGCTGTTCGGTGCCGCCCGGGTCATCGCCCGCCATCCGACATGGCTCCGGGCCCAGTAGCGCCGCCTGGCCGCCGGGTCGCCGACGAATGTCTGGTAGGTCATCGGAGTGTGCCGGTTCAGGGTCCCGCTCGGCCCCCGGTAGTCGGGGATTCCCGACTCCGTCGATATCCCGGCCCCGCTCAGCACCGCGACCTCGCCCGCGGCCAGCAGCTCCGCCAGCATGCTCGTACCGTCGCTCACCCCTCCATGCTGCCCCACCGCGTGTACTGAACCGCCCACGCCGGCACCTCGGGGCTCCGCGCCACCGGCCGTATCCGGAGTGGAATCGCGAGATTCACTGCGGTTGATTGTCCTTATTTCGGTAAATCTTGCATACGGGTTTAGAGAGATCACTCCGAGTGATGTGGTGATTTCCCGGTGCGTGTCGCTTTATAGGCATCGGGAAAGGAGCGTCATCTTGTCTTCCCCCCCGGGGGAGGTCTCCGGATTCGGAAGGAGTGTGATTCGGATGCCGCGGCCTGAGAGGGCGCTGCAGGCTTTCTCCTGCCGACTCGCTACGGTTTCGCAGGGGTGGGCCGGGATGCCTGGGGGAAGAGGGGCCATGGAAGAGGCGCTTCGGGCGTTATGGAAAATATATTGGTAACCGATCGGCAATGATCCGCCCTTCTATACGCTCCACCGAAGAAGCTTTCCGGGCCGACTGAATGGATTGGGGCGAGGTGGCCTCCGTGCGGGAGCAGGAGCAGAACGCTCTGCAGGGCGACTTCGGGGAGGCATGGCTTGAGGTGGTTGCGGCAGGCTGCGGTCTCCTGCATGGACGACCTGCCACGCTCGACCTTCAGAAGGCGGACGTGCAGCTTTTTCACCGGGGTGTCGAGTTGGGCACATACAACCCGGCTGTCCTCGTTCAGGTCAAGACCACGGTAGAACTTCGCCGGTCGGCCGACGGTGACTACAGCTACGACCTGGACATCGAGACCTATGACGTGTTGAGGCGAGATGATCATGCAATTCGGCGGATACTCGCTGTCATCGGCGTATCGAAGGACGGTGAGCATGTGCGCCTGGAGCCGGAGGGAACGCTTCTGGTCGGACATGGGGCATGGGTCTCACTGGAAGGATTTCCGCCGTCCGAAAACGCCAAAACTCAGGTCGTATGCCTTCCGGCGGCCCACACTCTGGATCGCCGCGGGCTCCGCCTGATGCTGAGAAAGTATGGAGTTCGCAGGTCCACCCCTGTGCCGGACGTGGACGCGTGGGGGGCCTCGTGAGCGGGCCGGGCGACACTCCGGGAGAGGGCGCCCCCGCGGTCCCCACGCTGTCTGCCTTCGTCGGTTACCTGCGGGGTTCCGGTTGGACTCTTGACGACAACGACGAGCGGACCACGCTGTGGCGTCCTCCGCCGTCCGGCGAGAGGGCGAACATGTGGGTCGTTCTTCCCGCGCGCCAGGAGGTCCGTGACTATGCCGATCGTATGGGCGAGGCGCTGCGGACGCTGGCTTACGTGGAGCAACGTCTCCCGCAGGAGATCGCCGCGGACATGAGTTTCGGCGGTGCGGACAATGTTTCCGTGCGGCTGACCCCGAACGCTCCGGCGGGAGAGGCCCCGCTGTTCATGGCGTACTCCGCCATATCCGCGTTACGTAATTATGTGATCGCGTCGGCTGTGGCGCTGGACGCCGACACTCTTGTCCTGCCTTCCCGTCGCCCGCAGCGGGCGGAGTCCTATGCCGCCAGAACGCGGATCTCCACGTACTCGGGAAGCTTTGTGCTTTCCCTGGCCCTCCCGTTGAAGGACGACGATGCGGAGACGACGGCGGCGCCGGTAACCGGCCAAGACCCCTTGCTGGATATCCGCCCCCTGCCTTTCGGCCGTAGGGTGACGAGCAGAATGCTCGCCGCGGCCCAACGGGCTCAGCGTCTCGCGGAAGAAGTCAGTGAAGGGCACAAACCTCTTTCGTCTTTCGGGCAACCTGGCCAAAGCGTCGCCAACGCCACGGAGTTGGAAGCGTTGAGTGCCCTGGGCGGGCCGGATCATGAGGTGTACCAGATCCGTTTCGCACAGTCCCCGCTCGCCTCGGGGTCCCATGAGCCCACGCGTCTGAGGATCACACCCGGCCAGCAGAGAATTCTCGGTGAAGCCGCGGATTTCCTGCGGACGAGGCAGCCGAGGTCCGAGGTCACGGTCACCGGTCTGGTGGTCCGCCTGTTCCGGGAGAGAAAACTCGGGAAGGGCGAGGTGGTCATACAGGGCGTCGACGACGATACGGGGAACGCAAGAAGGTTCCGCGTCGAGCTGGACGAGTCTGACTACAAACAGGCGGTGCGAGCGCATGGGACCGGCCTCCAGGTCACCGCTACCGGTGATCTCGACATTCGCGGAACGCGCCGTTCGCTGCGCCGGCTGACGTGTTTCTCGGTACTGCCCGGCATCGAAGACGACTAGCGGCGCTTTATCAGGCGGGCAGGGCGTCCACCGCCGGCAAGGCGTCGGCCGGTCCGGGTGGCCGGCGGCGCCCGGGGCTCCCTGAGGGCCGGATGTGAGCGAGCTGTTCGGGGATCACGTCCGTGGACGCGACCGTGGACACAGCGTCCTGCGCCTGCGGAGTGTCCTCACGTCGCGGAACGAGCGCGATGACCGACCGCGGCCGGCCGTGGAAGCCGGACCGGGGCCGGAGTTCGGTGGCGCCGTTCTACGGCATCGGCCGCTGCAGCCGTCCGCAAGCCGATGGCAAGCGCGTCGGGCGAGAGTGCTGTACATGCTCGGGTCGCCGGTTGCCGGTCGCCGGTCGGCGGCTGACCGGTCTTTTGCCCGGCGGGCGGCTGACCGGCTCCATCTGCCCGGAGGGTGACACCTGGTCGCGTGCCGGGCCGGGGGCGGGCTGAGGAGGCCGGTTACGGAAACGGGTCGAGGGCGGCGGCCGGGGCCGGTGACGTCCGTGGCCTGTGTATGCGGCCGGGCGGATGAGCTCAGGTGAGCCGGACGAGACCGGGTGAGCCGGGCGGGAAGAGGTTGAACGGTGCCTGCGGCCATGGGGCGCGCGGCTGAGGAAGGCGGGGGTGGATGTCCGAGCGGTACCCGAAGATCGCTGAGCGGTGGAGTGACCAGCCGGAGCGGGGGGGAACGTGGGTGGCCGAGGAGAAGGTGCACGGCGCCAACTTCGCGCTGGTGAGCGACGGTGAGCGGACCTGGCCGGCCAGCCGTCGCGGGGAGTTGGACGGGGAGCAGCTGGACTCCTTCTTCGGCGTGACCGGCATCTGGCCGTTCCTGGCCACCGCCGCGTCGACGGTGGCCAGAGGGTTGCGGTCGCGGTTCGGCGACCTGGAGGAGGTGGTCCTGTACGGTGAGCTGGCGGGTGGCCGTTACCCCCATCCGCGGGTGGTGGAGGTGAAGGAGCTGGAGCCGGTGCAGACCGGCGTCTGGTACAACCCGGGTCTGGTGTGGCTGGGATTCGACGCGCTCGTCCGCACCCCGGCCGGGCGGACCTGGTTGGGACGCGCCGAGCTGGAGGAGCACCTCGCCGAGGCCGGGCTGTCGTGCGTCCCCCTGCTGCGGCGGGGGCGGCGGGCCCAGGTGCAGGAGACACCGGTGGAGTTCCCCACTCGCGTGCCCGCGCTGTTCGGCCTCCCCGAGGTGCCCGACAACCATGCCGAGGGGTACGTGGTCAAACCCGCCGACTCCTGGCCGGTGGAGGAGCGCGGGCCGCGGCCGATGCTGAAGGTCAAGCGTCCCGCCTTCGCGGAAGACGCCCGCTACGACGGGGCGCGGCCTTTCATCCCGCCCCCCGACGGGGTGACCGGGGTACCGGGCTGGTTGCTGGCCGCCGCGGTGGAGCGGCTCACCCCGCCCAGGGTGGCCACGGCCCGGAGCAAGCTCGGCTCCGGCGCAGATCATGAGGCGCTGGCCGAGGAGATCGTCGCCGACCTCCTGACGGACCTCGCGGACGAGTTGGGCGGCCTCTCGGAGGACGAGCGGCGCCGTCTGGGCTACGCGGTGTCGTCGGCGGCACGCCTGCTGGTCGACTCCGTCACGCGCGTCCCGTGACCCGCGTCGTGGGCTGGATCCCAGCCGGCGGCCCCGCACGCCGGACCGGGCACCGGTGATCCGCGTCGCGGGGAGGGGGCCCCGCCACGCCGGCCGGTGGGGCCGGTGGGGTCGCCTCCGTCCGGCTCGCCCGTCTGGTACGCCTCGATCGCCCTGGACGCGCGGGCGGTTTCTCGCGTTGCCGGCCGTGCTGGTCGCCGGGCTGATGCCGTTCCACGGAGCCCTGCCCAACGTCGTGGGCAACCTCGGCAGCCTGTTGGAGACGTTCCTCCCCTGGCTCGGCCTGGCCGCTCCCGTGCTCCTCTGCGTGGCGCTGCTGCGCCGCTCGGCCGTCGCGGCGGTGTCCTCGGTGCTGCCCGCGGCGGTCTGGGCCGTCCTCTTCGGCGGGCTGCTGCTGCCCGACGGCCAGAGCCGCGAGGCGGCGTACGACCTGACGGCGCTCCAGCACAACGTCGGCGAGGAGAACCCCGACCACGCGGGGACCGCGCGGGCCCTGGCCGGGGTCGGGGCCGATCTCATCGCCCTTGAGGAGCTGACGTCCGACGCGTTGCCCGTCTACGAGGCCGTTCTCACGCCCGGCCATCCCCACCGCGTCGCCGCGGGCACCGTCGGGCTCTGGTCCAGGCATCCCATCGTGGACTTCCGGTCGGTGGACATCAGGCCGGCGGACATCACGGCCGACTGGCGGCGCGGGCTGCGCGCCACTGTGCGGACGCCGTCCGGTGACATCGCCGTGTACGTCGCGCACCTTCCCTCGGTGCGCGTCCGGTGGCCGGACGGCTTCAGCACCGGCCGGAGAGACGAGAGCGCCGCCGCGCTGGGCGCGGCCCTCGCCGCGGAGGAGCGGGAGACGGTCGTGCTGCTGGGCGACTTCAACGGCACCCTCGACGACCGCGGCCTGGCCCCGGTCACCTCCCGGATGACCCCGGCGAAGGAGGGGTTCGGCTTCAGCTGGCCCGCCGCCTTCCCTCTCGCCCGGATCGACCACGTCATGACCCGCGGGGCGACTCCCGTCACCACCTGGACCCTGCCCGCCACCGGCAGCGACCACCTGCCGGTGGCGGCCCGTATCAAGCTCTGAACGGCCTCCGGGCTCTGCGGAGAGGGCTCTGCGGAGAGGGCTCTGCGGAGAGGGCTCTGCGGAGAGGGCTCTCCGTAGAGGGGCCAAGCGGGTGTTCAGGCGATGCCAAGTGGGATGGGTCAATCTGGGCCGCATGCCGTTTCTACCGAGAACTCATGACATTCCCCCCGGTGTGGAACACGAGAAGTTCCACATCCGGCCCATCACGGTGCATGACACGGTCCGTGATTTCGACGCCGTGATGAGCAGCGCCCTCCGGCTGCGGGAGCGCTTCCCGCTCTGGGGCGGTTGGCCGCTCGACTCCATGACGCTGGAGGAGAACCTGATCGACCTGGCCTGGCACCAGAAGGAGGCACTGCTCCGCAGGTCGTTCAACTACGCGGTGGTGAGCCCGGACGGCTCGCGGCAGCTCGGGTGCGTCTACATCGATCCTCCGGAGAAGCGGGGGGCCGACGCCGACGTGTCGTTCTGGGTGCGGGCCGACGAGGAGGGCACGGGCCTGGAGGAGGAGCTGGAGCGGGTGGTCCGTGCCTGGCTGGGCGAGGCGTGGCCGTACGCCTCGGTGCGCTGGCCGGGGAGGGAGATCTCCTGGGAGGAGTGGGATCTCCTGCCGGACGCGCCTTAGTGTCCTGAGTCGGTAATCCGCCGACAGTATGAGGCGAGGGTGTCGAGGATCTCCTCGGCTGTCCTGGTCCACACGAGTGGTCTCGGCTCCTCGTTCCAGGTGTCGATCCAGGCGCGGATGTCCTTCTCCGGCGCCTGGACCGACCTGTGCGCGCCCCGCCGTATCCGCTTGTTCGTCAGCTCCGCGAACCACCGCTCGACCAGGGGCAGCCAGGACGCGCCGGTCGGGGTGACGTGGATATGAGACGCGGATGCGCCGGCGGCCACCTTTTGATCGCGGGGGTCTCGTGGGTGGCGTAGTTGTCGCAGACAGGTGGACGTCGAGATCCGCACCACTGTCGCGGCCTCGGCCGGCCCGTCGCCGGCCAAGACCGAGCGGCCGAGCGGCAACCCCGCCCAGAACCTGACGGAAGGCTGCGGCGGGGCTCGCCAGAGCGAGTGGATCACCGTGCAGACGGACCTGCGCTCAGCCTACAGGCGGACGACGGACGCCATCGTGACGGCGACCATGGGTTCCGTTCACTGCAGGTTCTCGTTGAAGGGCACGGACATGCTCAAGAAGTTTCTGCCGGCCGCGCTGGCGGCGACGGCCGTCGCCGCCCTCACCTTGGTCCCCGCCGGCCCCGCCGCGGCCCTCACGATCGAGATCCGTCCCGGGCAGGTCTCGACCCTGAAACAGTCGAACAGCAAGTTCAGCTGCCCGACGAACGAAGTGCTGATCGGCCGCGGGCACCGCGGCGACGAGAACGGCAACACCACGTTCCACTGCGGCCGCATCTACATCGACAACATCCAGGTCACGGTGAACAAGTGGGACATCTGGGGCACCAAGACGGATGAGAACAACCACAATTACCACACCTCGGCGAACCAGGCCATTACCGGGATTCGGCACGACGGGGACGAGAACGGCGACACCATCTACTACAGCGGCTCGCTGTTCTGGCAGGGCAAGGCGGTGCAGATCACTCCCAGGCAAGTGGAAGGCTGGGTCAGGGAAAACAACCACGCCTCGATGGGCGGCACCAACCAGGTGATGACCGGCCGCAGGCACACCGGGGACGAGAACGGCTGGACTCAATACGAGTACGGCTGGATCTCGTACAGCGGCTGATCACGGGAGCCGGGTGGCGATCCGTCCCACGGGGACGCCGCCGCCCGGCACCTCCACCCGCTCGGACTCCGCCGCCGCCCCCCGCTCCGGCTCGGCGCGTTCTTCGGCGGTCAGTTCCAGCGGCGCGAGCTTCGGTCCCGGACGCGACATGACGGGACCCTACGCGGATTCAAGACTCAAGACACTGGTCCGATCCTCGACGTCCGCCCTCGGCCGGCGCGTTGAGCCGGCCGACGACGTCGGCGTTCGGCCGCCTCCCGCCGGCGTCGGGATTGGACATCGATCGATCGCATCTGCTTTCCTCCCTTTTTGATCAACGAGAGAGGACATGGCATGCGACACCTCCGCACCCGCCGCTTCCCGGCAGTGCTGAAAGCGTCCGCGTTGACGCTCTCCCTCCTGGCGGGCGGCACCGTCGCCGGCGCGTGCACCGCTTCGGCCGAGACCTCGTCGGCGAAGGCGCCGACTTCTCCGGCGAAGGCGCCGGTCTCGCCGGCGAAGACGACGGGCGGGCAGGCGCTCCTCGATGATCGGCAGGCGCCGTCGTCCGGTGAGGCGGCCGCCCGGCGGGAACTGCGCGCGCTGGAGGCGTCCTTCAAGGGCCGCATCGGCGCGTACGCCCTCGACACGGCCACCGGGAAGACGGTCGCCTACCGGTCGGGTGAGCGCTTCCCGCTGCTGTCCACCTTCAAGGCGGTGCTCGGCGCCGCCGTGCTGCACAAGGCCCGCACCTCCGACCCGGGGCTGATGGACCGGGTCGTCCACTGGACGGCCGAGGAGGTGAAGCCGAATTCGCCGGTCACCGGGAAGCACGTGAAGGACGGGCTGACCGTCGCCCAGTTGTGCGAGGCGACCATCACCCGGAGCGACAACACCGCCGCCAACGTGCTGCTGAAGCAGATCGGCGGACCGGCGGGCCTGACCCGGTATTTCCGCACGCTGAAGGACCCGGTCTCCCGCCTGGACCGGTTGGAGCCCGAGGTCAACATCTGGAGCCCCAAGGAGAAGCGGGACACCACCACCCCCGCGGCCATAGGCCGTGATCTGCGTAATCTCACGGTCGGTGACGCGCTCGACGCGAAGGACCGGGCCCGGCTGAACGGCTGGCTGATCGCGAACACGACCGGCGGCGCGCGCATCCGCGCCGGCCTGCCCAAGACCTGGATCGTCGGCGACAGGACCGGCACCACCTCGGCGTACGGGGCCACCAACAACATCGCCGTCGTCTGGCCCACCAAGGACGCCGCCCCGATCATCATGGCGATCTACACCAACCGCCGGGTCGCCGGCGCCCCCAATGACGAGAAGGTCATCGCCGACACCGCCACCGTCCTCGCCCGCGGCCTCGGCAAGCTCCCCTAGGGAGATCTTTACGATTTTCTGAATAAAGTTCTATTCGGCAGAGCGTGACTTGAGAACCCAATAGTCTTGCTTTGTGGCAGAACGGGGTGAAGTGCAGTCAGGGGCGGCGTCAAAGATCGCGCGTCTTGCCGCCGTGGGAGCGGCGGCGGGCGTGCTGGTCGCGGGGATCGCGTTGCCGGCCGTGGGAAGCGCGGGAGCGATGGTCGTCACCGCGTCGGATGAGCTGAACCTCAATCCCGAGGACCTCACCGAGCCTCCGCTGCCGGAGGTCACGATCGTGCAGGACGCCAGGGGCAGCGAGATCGCGCGATTCTACGAGGAGTACCGGGAGGTCGTCAAGCTCGCCGAGGTGGCCGAGGTGATGAAGACGGCGATCATCTCGATCGAGGACTACCGCTTCTACGAGCACGGCGCGATCGACATCGAGGGGACCATCCGGGCCCTGGCCAAGAACCTCTCCTCGGGCGGGGTGGCCCAGGGCGGCTCCAGCATCACCCAGCAGTACGTCAAGCAGGTGCTGCTCAACTCCGCCGACACCCAGGAGGAGAAGGAAAAGGCGCTGGAGGCCAGCTACGCGCGCAAGCTCAACGAGCTGCGCTACGCGATGGCCGTGGAGCAGAAGTACTCCAAGGACGAGATCCTGGAGAAGTACCTGAACATCGCCTACTTCGGCGCGGGCGCCTACGGGGTCGAGGCGGCGGCCAAGCGGTTCTTCGGGGTCAGGGCGGCCGCTCTCACCCTGCCGCAGGCGGCGACGCTGGCGGGCGCCGTGCAGGACCCCAACGCCACCGACCCCAACCTGGGTGCCGGGCATCGCGAGCGGCTGCTGAACCGGCGCAACGTCGTGCTGGACCGGATGGCGGAGCTCGGCAAGATCACGCCGCAGGAGGCGACGGCGGCGAAAGCCACCAAGCTCGGCTATAAGGGTACGAAGCTTCCCGGAGGTTGCGAGTCCAGCAAATATGCGTACTTCTGCATCTATGTTCGTCAGGAGATCCTCAACAACCCGAGCTTCGGCAAGACGGAGAAGGCCCGTACCCGGTTCCTCAACCGCGGCGGCCTGACGATCAAGACGACGCTGGACCCCCGCATGCAGGCGGCGGCGGACCGGGCCATCCGGAAGTGGGTGCACGCCTCCGACAACCCGGTGGCCTCCGAGGCCCTGGTCCAGCCGGGCACCGGGGCGATCAAGGCCATGGCGGCCAGCCGGAAGTACGGCACCTCCAAGGCCCGGAACGAGATGTCGTACAACGTCGTGGCCGACGCGGCGCACGGCGGGGGCGTCGGGTTCCAGCCCGGTTCGACGTTCAAGACGTTCACGCTGATCAATGCGTTGCAGAAGGGCATGAAGGTCGACGACGGCCTCACCGCCGGCGCGGGCTACCGCGCCTCGGGCTACGCGGCGTTCAAGAACTGCAAGGGCGAGAACATCGGCGACCCGACGCACACCGTCACCAACGACGAGGGCAGCCCCGGCTGGAAGACCCTGCAGACCGGCACCTGGGGGTCGGTCAACACCTTCTTCATGGAGCTGGAGCAGCGGGTCGGCCTCTGCGACACCGTCAAGGTCGCCAAGTCGCTGGGCATCCACCGCTCCGACGGTCAGCCGCTGCAGGAGTACGAGACCTTCACCCTCGGCATCAACGAGATGGACCCGGTG